>SLHU01000141.1 GCA_007135995.1 Clostridiales bacterium
CTGGTGGTGGATGAGCGCGAAACGGCACTGGAATTAGACTACCAGGCCCTTGAGGGCAGCTTTGCAGACGTGGAAATTTATCTGGAAACAGAACAGGAGGGAAGACAGCCGCTGACATCGGGCCGTGTTTTGCTTGAACCGTCTGTTAATACCCTTGAGCTTTTTGTCAGCGGATTTGACGGCCGCCAGAATACCTACACCATCACGATTTTGCGTCCCCCGCATCGAGAGGGCTTTCACAACACGCTCAATCCCTTTCATCACAGCTACCGCTCCTGGCTCTGGCTGCTCCATCTGCAGCAGCCGGACTATCAGTTTGAAGCGATGCTGACGGATATTGAGTGGGAAGTTTTTTTTGAGGCTCAGACTTATCGCGACCGCAGCCTGATCGACGCAGCTGTCAACCCGGACAGCTGGGTTCGCGCCGGAAGTCCTGTCTATGACGGAACCAGCTGGAAAGCCGCTTCTGATCCGGTGGTAGCTTATTATGCTGATCCCAGAAATTTTCTGGATCCGGTTAATATCTTCCAGTTTGAGTCAATGGCCTACGAACCTCAGCTGCATACCCGACAGGGTGTTGAGGCAATCCTGGCCGATACGTTCATGGAAAGCGGCAATCCGGAAGGGATAGACTACGCGGCCATTTTAATGGATGCGGCAGAAGTATCAGATGTCAGCCCTTTCTTTTTGGCATCAAAAATTATTCAGGAAATGGGACGACTGGGGCAGTCTCCGCTGGCATATGGTCAGGTGCGGGGTTACGAAGGATTTTATAATTTTTACAATATTAACGCGATTCCGAATCCGGACGTACCTGATGGCGCTCAAATAAACGGGGCGCGATTTGCTCAGTTCGGCTTGAACCCGGATCAGGGTGAAATCAGCGAACAGGAGGCTGAATGGCTCATTCCGTGGCATACGCCTGAACGAGGGATTGTCGGGGGTGCTGTCTGGATTGCAGACCTGTATGTAGACGCAGGGCAGGACACCCTCTATGTGCAAAAATTTGACATTATTGGCGCGGACGGGCTTTTCATGCGCCAGTATGCTCAGAATATCCAGATGGCCTGGGCAGAAGGGCAGCGAACGTATCGCGCTTATGAAGCCATGGATCTGCTTGACCAGCCCTTTGTTTTCAGAATTCCGGTGTTCCTCCAGATGCCTGAAACACCGGAGCAGCTGCCATAAATTGGTCATCGACGCGATACTTTAGTTTAAATGGAAAAAGCTTGTAATATACAAAACCCTTTTGTGTGATAAAATACGATTGGTTAAGTTTCGCTATGAGCATGGAGGGGAATTGTGCGCAGTGTAATCTGTCAATTAAAAATGCGTCCTGATAACAAACTTTTTACAATGATTAGAATGATGCTGATCATCGTTTTTTTGTTCTCCGCTGTCAGCCAGACAGGTTTATTTGCCGCACGAAACACAACTGTCAGCGCTGGTGAAAAATATCCGCGTGACGGCAGGGTTTCGGTCGGCAGTTCTGCCAGTGTCCGTGAATTGCCTTCGACAAAAAGCAGCACCATTGACAGCTTGTTCAATAACCATCCTGTAACAGTGTTGTCTGAAGTAAAAGGTGAGTTTGTAAGTTCTTTTAACACGGACATCTGGTATAGCATTACCTACAGAACAACAAGCGGCAGCGAAAAGTCGGGTTTTATGCTGTCTTCGCTCATTGTCCTTGACCCGCTTGAACCGGCTAAACTCAATCCCGAATTTGAGAAGTATCTTGATGAGCAAGGCTTTCCGGAAAGCTACCGGCCTAAACTGAGAGCTTTAAAAACAGATTACCCTGAATGGCGTTTTACAGCGATGCACGTGGATATGACCTGGGAAGCCGCAGTCAACGGGCAGGCAAGATCGGGTGTCAGCCTGATTGAAAACGCTGTGAACGATAACTGGAAAACAATTGACCCGGCAGGTTATAACTGGTTGGAGAACCGCTGGATCATCTATGATTCAGACCGATGGGTGATGGCCAGCAAAAACGTGATCGCTTATTATATGGATCCCAGAAACATGCTGACGCCTTCGCTGATCTTTCAGTTTGAGAACTTGTCATACTGTCATGACGCGCATACACATGCCGGTGTGGCCAATATCCTGAACAACACGTTTATGAGTGTGAATAACACGTTTGATTATGAGGATAAAGACGGAACAAAAAAAGTGACGTATGTTGATACCTTTATGGAGGCTGCAAGCATATCAAATGTCAGTCCGTATCATCTGGCTTCTCGTGTTGTTCAGGAAGTCGGCGTCAATGGCAGCGCTTCTGTCAGCGGTACATATAGAGGATATGAAGGTCTGTATAATTTTTTCAATATTGGTGCGTCGTCCTCCAGTGACCCTGTTGCCAGGGGTCTCGAATACGCGAAATACGGTCCATTAAGAAGACCTGTAGACAGTAAGTTTACTGAAGCACAACTCGCTAATCTTGAATTTCTGCTCATTCCCTGGAATAACCGCTTTGATTCAATCATCGGCGGGTCAAAATTTCTGGGCAGGAATTACATTAATCGCAATCAGAATACCTTATATCTGCAAAGATTCAATCTGCTGGCCAGTTCTTACCCATCACATCAATACATGACGAATATCCGCGCGATCGCGCATGAAGCGACACGGCTGGCCCGCGGCTACATCAATCAGGACGCGATGAACAACACCATTGAATTTATAATCCCTGTTTTCAAGGAAATGCCTGAGCAGGCCGCGCTGATGCCTGCAGCCAGCGGGAATCCCAATAACTGGATAAAAACGCTGCTCGTTGACGGCAGAAGTGTCACACCGTCATTTAACCCCGAAAAACGGACAGGATACTCGATCATTGTTGATACGGAAATCAGGGAGGTTGAGATTAACGCGACACCTGTCAGCTTAAAAGCCAGAATCAACAAGGCAAGCCCGGGTGCATTCAAACAAAAGTTTTCTCTGGACTTTGGGGAAAATGACATAGAGTTAGTCGTGACAGCGGAAAACGGCAGTAAGCGAACGTATCAAATCAATGTTGTCAGAACACCGCCAGATCCGGATGTGCTGTTTAGTGATATATATAAAATTAATGAAGCATTTATTTTCGGTTTTGATCCGGGAAAAGAGCTTAACAAAATAGAAAAAATCGTTGCAAACATGAAAGTCCCTGAGCATTATCAGATGCGAATTGTTGACAAAGAAGGCAAGCCTGTGGAAGATATCATCGCCACAGGACATAAAATCGAACTGATGCTGGCCGATACAGTTGTCGACTCTTTCACCGCCATTGTCTATGGTGATACAAACGGAAATGGTAGGATAAGCTCAGCTGATCTAAACAATGTACTAAATCATATATTAAGAAGACAAACGCTAGAAGGTCCATATGCAATAGCAGCTGATGTAGATAAAAATGAAAGAATCAGCTCTTCTGACATAAATCATATACTTAATCACATTTTGAAGAAAGCAAATATTAGTCAAAATTAGTCGGAGGCGACATGAAATTTAATTATTTAAACAAGTATAAATCAGCAGTCATTATACTATTTGGGCTTTTGATATTTTTCAATTTGAGTGTCATGCCAGTTTTTGCTGAAGGAATAGGAATTAGAATCAGTTCAAATACATCTTCTGTTTTTA
>SLHU01000197.1 GCA_007135995.1 Clostridiales bacterium
ATTATCATGAGAGGAGGGAAGACAAGTGCCGAGAAAAGGCCATGTCCCAAAAAGAGAAGTGCTTCCTGATCCGGTTTACCATGATATTCGTGTGACGAAACTCGTCAACAATATTATGATGGACGGGAAAAAAGGTGTAGCACAAAAGATCTGTTATGAAGCCTTTGACATTGTCAAAGAACGTACCGGTCAGGATGCTCTTGAAGCGTTCAACAAGGCCCTGGAGAATGTCATGCCTGTGCTGGAGGTAAAAGCCCGGCGTGTTGGCGGATCGAACTATCAGGTGCCGATCGAAGTAAGACCGGAAAGAAGACAAACCTTAGGCCTTCGCTGGCTGGTCAGCGCTGCACGTGCCCGCAATGAGCGGACCATGCGCGAAAGACTGGCAAATGAGATCGTTGACGCGTTTAACGAATCAGGCGGAGCGTTTAAAAAGAAAGAAGATATTCATCGCATGGCAGATGCCAACCGTGCATTTGCTCATTATCGTTGGTGACCTTCAGGGGAGGAGCTTGAACTGAATGCCCAGAGAATTTTCGCTTGACAATACGCGGAATATCGGCATTATGGCCCATATTGATGCTGGAAAAACAACTACAACCGAGCGTATCCTGTTTTACACAGGCCGCATTCATAAGGTTGGAGAAGTTCATGAGGGTGCTGCCACTATGGACTGGATGGAGCAGGAGCAGGAGCGTGGCATCACCATTACTTCTGCTGCGACAACAGCCCAGTGGCGTGGCATGCGCGTGAACATCATTGATACACCCGGTCATGTTGACTTCACAGTAGAAGTCGAGCGTTCACTGCGTGTTCTGGACGGGGCTGTAACGCTTTTCTGCGCGAAAGGCGGCGTTGAGCCTCAGACAGAGACCGTATGGCGCCAGGCTGATCACTACCGTGTACCGCGACTAGCCTTTGTAAACAAAATGGATATACTCGGTGCTGATTTTTATCGGGCCGTGAAGATGATGAAAGACCGGCTGAGAACCAATGCCGTGCCTATTCAGCTGCCGATTGGCCAGGAAGAATCATTCATTGGTCTGATCGACCTTATGACAATGAAAGCCGTGGTGTACGGTGATGATCTGGGCATTGACATCCAGGAGACTGATATACCTGAAGATTATCTTGAGCAGGCGACCGAATGGCGCGAAAAAATGGTAGAGGCGATTGCTGAGTCAGATGAAGTACTGACGACGAAATACCTTGAAGGTGAGACGATTGAGATCGACGAGTTGAAGATGGCCCTTCGCAGAGCTGTTCTCGCTTGTGAAATTACACCTGTCTGCTGCGGTACAGCTTACAAAAACAAAGGTGTTCAGCGACTGCTGGATGCTGTGATTGAACTGATGCCGTCACCTGTTGATGTTGAGGCAATCAAAGGAATCAACCCTGACACGGAAGAAGAAGATACAAGGCCCTCAGATGATGACCAGCCCTTTTCTGCGCTGGCATTTAAGATCGCGACCGATCCTTTTGTTGGTAAACTCTGCTTTTTCCGCGTTTATTCAGGAACACTTGATTCCGGTTCTTATACCTTTAACTCAACTAAACAAAAGCGTGAACGTATCGGCCGTATTCTTCAGATGCATGCTAACCATCGCGCTGAAATCGACCGTGTTTATTCTGGTGATATTGCAGCCGCGATCGGACTGAAGGATACAACAACAGGGGATACGTTATGCGACGAGAAACATCCAATCATTCTCGAGTCGATGGATTTCCCGGAACCTGTCATTGCAGTCGCCATTGAGCCCAAGTCAAAGGCTAGTCAGACTAAAATGATGATTGCCCTGGCTAAGCTTGCCGAGGAAGACCCGACGTTCCGTACAGAATCTGATCCCGACACCGGCCAGACACTTATTTCCGGTATGGGTGAGCTGCATCTTGACATCATTGTTGATCGTCTGTTTCGTGAGTTTAAAGTCGAAGCAAATGTCGGTGCGCCTCAGGTTTCCTATAAGGAGACCATTCGCAAAGCGGTCAGCGCTGAAGGTAAGTTTATCCGTCAGTCTGGCGGCCGCGGACAGTATGGGCACTGCGTACTTGAGGTAGAACCGTTGGAACCGGGAAGCGGATACGAGTTTGTCAACAAAATAGTCGGGGGTTCGATTCCAAGAGAATTTATCTCACCGATCGATGCGGGTATTCAGGAAGCCATGAACAGTGGTGTACTGGGCGGCTACAATGTTGTTGATCTTCGCGTAACACTGGTTGATGGTTCCTACCATGATGTTGACTCATCTGAAATGGCTTTTAAAATTGCCGGTTCAATGGGCTTTAAGGAAGCTTGCAGAAAAGCTGACCCGGTCTTGCTTGAGCCTGTGATGAAAGTGGATGTAATCGTACCGGAAGACTACCTCGGTGATGTGATGGGCGATCTCAGCTCGCGCCGCGGTCGTATTGAAGGGATGGATGAGCGGGAGAATATTATGAGTGTGGGTGCTTTTGTACCGCTGTCTCAAATGTTCGGTTATGCCACGGTTCTGCGTTCACGGACACAGGGAAGAGGCACATTTGTCATGCAGATCAGTCATTTCGAAGAAGTGCCGAAAAATCTGCTTGATGATATTTTGAAAAAATAATTATCTGTCCATTAAAATGGCTTAAAAACAGCTAAAATCGTTGCCAAATCCGTTAAATAGTGTAAAATGATCTATGACGGTTTGCATACCATTAAATTGAATGAATCAGCATTTACCTGCTGAAAAAAGGAGGATACTCTCAGATGGCAAAAGCAAAATTTGAAAGAACAAAGCCGCATGTTAACATTGGAACAATTGGCCACGTTGACCATGGCAAAACATCATTGACCGCTGCTATTACAAAAGTGCTGGCTATGACTGGTGCTGCGGAATATTCAGCATATGATAGTATTGACAAAGCTCCGGAAGAAAAAGCCCGCGGTATTACAATCAATACAGCTCACGTCGAGTACCAGACAGATGCTCGTCACTATGCTCATGTTGACTGCCCCGGACATGCTGACTATATTAAGAATATGATTACAGGTGCTGCCCAGATGGACGGCGCGATACTGGTTGTTTCAGCAGCCGACGGCCCGATGCCCCAGACACGTGAGCACATTCTGCTCGCTCGTCAGGTGGGTGTTCCGTCTATTGTTGTTTTCCTTAATAAATGCGACATGGCTGACCCGGAACTGGTTGAACTGACAGAAATGGAAGTTCGCGATCTGCTTAATATATATGAGTTTCCGGGCGATGATACGCCGATTATTCAGGGATCAGCGCTTGTGGCGCTTGAGTCCGAAAGCACAGATCCTTCATCAGACGAGTACAAGTGTATACATGAGCTGATGGAAGCGGTTGACACATTCATTGAAACACCGGCCCGTCCTATAGACCAGCCTTTTGCGATGCCGGTTGAAGACGTTTTCACAATTACAGGTCGTGGTACTGTTGCGACAGGCCGTGTTGAGCGTGGTGTCATTAAAGTCGGAGATCCGGTTGAAATCGTTGGTCTGGCTGATGAACCCCGCACAACTGTCTGTACAGGCGTTGAGATGTTCCGCAAGCTGCTTGACCAGGCGCAGGCTGGTGACAATATTGGTATTCTGCTGCGTGGTATCCAGCGTAAAGATGTTGAGCGCGG
>SLHU01000002.1 GCA_007135995.1 Clostridiales bacterium
ATTCAAGTGCCTGTTTTTCAGAAACTTGTACAGATCAGAGGCGATTTAGCGTTTATTTTGATCAAAATACAAACCCTGTCACAATCCAGAGAACCCATCTGACTCTAGATTATTTATGACGGCGTAGAAGTAGTCACTGACCTTCGCGAGAAACTGGAAGCAGCGATTGAGGGTCAGGCAATTGAAATTTTGCGTATCAAAAACAATCGTTTGGCTGAAAGAGCGCTTGAACCAGGATGCCCCGATGAAAAACTTGATGATTTAACACCTGCAGATGTTTTTCAGCGTTGCCTTGACGCACATCAGATTAGTCCTAAACAGCGGCCATTGCTGATGCAGGCTTATAATGAAACAGTCGCGGCTCTCCTGCAGGAAGACCAGCTTGCAGAATAAGCGGACGACGGTATGAAGGAAGATAACAAACTTTAAGATTGGACACCAAACGGCATGTGATGGGTGATGGTCTTAGGTTTGAGCAAGATTATGTCTTCTGATTGGCAAAAATGCATTATGCCTGCGTTTGCAGTAAAACGACGGATGTATTATTCCATCAAATACATGTGAGATACACGATATTGATAAAAAAATCAAAAGCATTTAGTTAGAGGTTAGTGATGAAAATTAGACAGATCCGGTTTAAAAACTTGAATTCACTAGTGGGAGAATGGCAGATTGACCTGACACATCCAGCCTATGTATCAAATGGAATTTTCGCCATCACCGGACCAACCGGTTCCGGCAAATCGACTATTTTGGACGCGATCTGTTTGGCTTTATATGGACGGACACCCAGACTGGGAAAAATTTCAAAAGGCAGTAATGAAATTATGTCGCGCCAGACGGGTGAATGCTTCGCGGAGGTTTGTTTTGAAACCCAAAAAGGCAGTTTCCGCTGTCACTGGAGCCAGCATCGTGCCCGCCGGCGTCCTGAAGGTGATCTGCAGCCACCTAAGCATGAAATTGCCAACGCCTTAACAGATGAGGTCTATGAAGCAAAAATTCGCGGTGTCGCTGAGCAGATAGAAGAAATGACCGGTATGGATTTCGACCGGTTTACACGCTCCATGTTGCTGGCTCAAGGTGGTTTTGCCGCGTTTTTACAGGCTGGCGCTGATGAGCGAGCGCCCATTCTGGAGCAGATTACAGGTACTGGTATTTACAGTCAGATCTCAATATCTGTCCATGAGCGATATGCTGAAGAACGAAAAAAGCAGGAACTGCTGCAGACTGAACTGGATAGCTATGATCTGTTGTCACCTGAAGCTGAAAAGCAGCTTGATGATACATTGCAGCAAAAACTGGGGCAAGAAGCATGCCTGAATCAGCAGCTAAAAGGTTTTAATCTTAAAATCAGCTGGATTGAAACTGTCAGGAATCTGGAAACAGATCTGGCTGTCCTTGAAGCAAAAGAGAAAACGCTGAGACAACGTCTGGCAGACTTTAAACCGAATCAGTTGAAACTAGAACAGGCAAACAAAGCGCTTGAGTTATCGGCTGTACACGCGCATCTGACGGCTGTTCGCAGCTCCCAGGAACAAGAACTGCAGCAGATACAGTCACTTCAAAGTAAACTGCCTGTACAGGAAAGGTTGTCGCAAGAGGCAGCAGAGGCTGTTTGGCAAGTTGAAAAGAAGCTGGATCTGGCTAAAACGCAGCTGAAGCAGCTGATGCCGCATCTTAAAAAGGTGCGCGGTCTCGATCTTGAGATGAAAAATATCAACAGTCAGAAGAGAAAAAGCAAGGATGCTTTGCAAGAGCAGTTGGATGCGGGGCTTCAGATTAAAAGCAGACTGGCGCAGGGTAAGGCTGATTTAGATAAAGCAATGGCCGAAAAGACAGCGATTAATAATCTGCTTGAGAAAAGTCAGGCAGATGAGCAGCTTGTTGAGCAGCTGGCTGGCTTGCAAAGCCGAGCTGAGAGCTTGCAGGCAAATTGGCGGCGGCTGGGCGATCTTTCAAAGGCAGTCAAAGAGACTGAAAAACAGGTTGAAGCTTTTGAGACGGACCTGAAACAAAAGCAAGAACGATCAGGCCGCCAGGCTGAGTCATTAGCGGCTGCCAAAAAGCAGTTAGACAAGAAGCAGGATGAACTGCAGATCGTTTTATGTGGATCATCCATAACTGATTATAGGAGCGATTTATCCGCGTTAACTGACAAAAAACTGTTGCTGGAGAAGATATCTGAAGCAGCATCGATCCGGCAGCGTTCAAGCCAGTTTTTACAGGCAGCGATGGAAAAACAGCAGCGAATAGATAACAAGATTCAAGATATTGTATCTTCCCTTGATAAGGCGGAAAATAAACTAGCGGTCTGCGAAAAGGAAATCAGCTATCTGGAAAAACAACTGGTTCTGGCCAAGCGAGTAGAAGACCTGGAGGACATACGGCACCAGCTGCATGATGGTGAACCCTGCCCGCTTTGCGGAGCGCTGGAGCATCCTTATACAGAAGGACAGGTTCCGCAAACAGGTGAGACTCAAGAACTGCTGCAGGAAAAGCGTCTGCAGCAAAGCACGATCAGAAAAGATTTATCGGGACTGCAGATCAAGCAGGCAGAAAGCAGCAAAGATCTTGAACGGATCGCGTCTGATATAGATGAACATACAAAGATCATTCAGACACAGACCCGGCAGCTGCAGGCGTTCGCACGGCGTCTTGGCCAGTCACTTGTATTTAAAACAAATGAGCCCGTTCTTGCCGGGAGACTGGCTGACTGGCTGAAAGAACTGCTGGATAAAAAGCCGGCAGAAAAAGAAAATAAAAACATGGAAAAGCTAAAGAAGCAGCTGAGTCAAATAAAATCAGCCGGGGCTGATTCTCAAGAATTGGCTTGGTCCTCTTTCAATGGGCAGCTGCGTGATAACCTGGTGAAGCAGTTGTCAGATACCATAAGCCAGGGCCAGCTGCTTGATGATGACGGACGGCTGCAAGATAACTTGGCTGTTTATCAAGCCTGGACTGACTGTGAGATAAGCTTTTTATCGCGCTTGATTCAACAAGCTGAAACACTTGATGAATCGCTTAGGCAGCTGCGTGACCAGGTTGATCAATTGAAAGAACAAGCTTCGAAGGCTCACAGCGACGCGCAGGAAGCGACGCACCGAAAAAACTCGGCGAAACAGGCGCTTGGCCAGCTGCAAAAAGAACAAGAAGAGCTTAATGAACAGACGGAGCTATTAGCCCGGCAGCTGCTGACATGGCTTCAACCGTTCGGAGTAAGGCAGATTGACCAGAAAAAACTTGATCAGGTGATGCAGTCATTGTCAGACAGACGCCGTCAATGGCAGGAGCGTCAGAAACAATCCGCTGTCTTGCAGCAGCAGGTTTCTAGCCTGGGTTTGAGGCTGGAACATCTTGAAACACAGGCTAGTCAGAATGCCGGTGAGCAGCAGAAGATGGAGCGGCAGCTCCAGGAACTCCGAAAGACTTTTGATCAACTGAAAACTGAAAGAGAAGCTATCTTTGGTATAAAAGATCCTGATTCAGAGGAAAACAAACTAAGCGAAACCATTGAGCAGGCCGAATCTGAGCTAAAAGAGCACAGAACAAATGTTGAACGCGAAAAAGAATTGTATAATCAGCTTAAAACTCGTGCCGGTGATCTGAGCCAGTC
>SLHU01000086.1 GCA_007135995.1 Clostridiales bacterium
CTTAGCCCCTCTGCCGGTCTTACGCTTAAAGAACAAACCTTTTTTTTCGTGCCGCTGGCGATGACATCTCTGGTGATCACGGTCACACATTCACTTTTCAATGCCGGCCTGGCCCGGCTGCCTGAACCAGAGATACTCCTTGCTGCTTTCGCAGTGGCCAAGAGTCTGATGTTTATTTTCCAAAGTCCGCTGATGATGATCCGCCAGACTGTCACCGCGCTCGTTGACCATCGCCAGAATTTTAAACGAACGGCAGTTTTTCTAGCTGCAGTTGTTTTGCTGGTCACAGCCTTCATGGCGATCTTTGCCTTCAGTGGTCTGTCCCGGTTCATCTTCTCCCGGATCATGGGTATTTCCGGGCCAACACTTGAACAGGCGGTTCTGCTGTTTAAAATCCTTATTCTTTTTCCTGTCTGCGTCTCTGTACGTGATTTTTACGCCGGATTTTCGATCAAGTTTCGTACAACGCCTCTCATCACATTCACTTCACTGATGCGCCTCGGCTATGTCCTGACGCTCATTTTTCTGATTGACCATCTGAAATCAATCCCAGGAGCTTATGTCACTGGTATTATGTATATCGGCGCGCTTGGCCTTGAGGCTTTGATCATGGTACTGGGCACCCGTATATTAAGCGGCGGCCTGATTAAAGGCCTGCTGAAGCTTGATAAAGAAAAAGGTAAACTGAAATCAAGTCTTTTGAGTTACAGCCAGATCCGGCGGTTTTACTCACCGCTTGTTATTACGGCTATCATCCAGACAAGTCTGATGTCAATTATCAACAGCGGCCTGGCCCGTACAGCGGATCCCGACCTCACCTTGTCAGTGTTCGCTGTCGCCTGGGGCCTGGGCATGATTCTGCTCAGCCCTTTCATGGCTTTTCATCAGGTCTCGCTCAACTTCATTGGGAGTAAGCAATCCGAAGAGGTAAAAAGTGTTAAGCGATTTGCGGTGATAATTGCCGCGATCTGCTCCGGACTATTGCTTTTAATCGGCATCACTGATTTAGGATATCTGATCCTTCGTTATGTGATCGGCACCAGTCAGCGCATCAGCGTACTTGCGGCCGATGTGCTGATTCTGATGAGCGTTTTACCCTGGATTCTGGTGGCGCGGGAGTATTACTGGGGTATTCTCCTCAAACGGAGAACAACGAATTTTATCTGGAAAGGAAAAGCGATCAACCTTATCACCTTGATTATTGTTATCACTTTCTTAACGTTCCTGGGACTGCCTAATCCTGCCGTCAACGGTGTCATTGGCATGACTGCCTGCGAGCTTACAGAACTGTTTTACTTGTATCACCAGGAGAAAAAAGCCAGCTGAAACAGCCGGCGGTTTCTCCGGATTCTGCCTGCATGCCATATCTGATGATCATTTTGCTCAACTGTCGAGTTTTCGGCCGAGAAGCAGCTGGTCACGAACCCATTCACTGCCGACAAAAGGATCCTGGCGCGTTTGCAGCACCTGGTAAAGGCGCTTTCTTAAATCTGCCAGAACCGGCTGACATGACACGTCTCTGATCCGGTTCACACATTGCCCGGGATCAGAAGCCAGTTCATAAAGCTCATCAATATCGGTCAGATTCCAGACATAAAGCCAGTCGCGGGTTCGTATGCATCGTTGCGTGTAAAGCCCGAACTGCTGACCGTTAGAACTGCAGACGACTTCCCTGCGCTCAAATGTTGCGTCATCGCAGTTGCTCAGCAAAGGCAGCAGCGACTGGCCATGGCCGGGATTAACGTTTTCCAGGCCGCATCGCTGTCCCAGAGTCGCGCCGATGTCGAGAAGACTTGCAAAAGCCTCAATTTCGCGGCCGTGGTGCACCTGCTGCGGATCACGTATAATAAGCGGAACACGGGTCACATCATCATACAAAACATAGTGCTTATCAATCATGCCGTGACCGCCGCATAAATCACCATGATCGCTGGTATATATCACCAGTGTTTCATCATCGATGCCCAGTGTCTGAAGCTGTTTCAGCATCAGGCCAACCGCGTCGTCAATCTGGCTGATCATACCTAAATAGAGCGCAACCGTCCGGCTCCAAGCCTGCCAGGATCTTCCCTGAAGCTGCCAGTTGACCAGCTGCTGACGCTGGATATAAGGTTTATCAGTGAGGGGATCAGCAAAACTGTCCCAGGGCACCATATCCTCAGGCCGATACAGCGACGCAAAAGGCTCGCTTGGCCGGCAAGGCAAATGCGGGTCCTGAAAATCAACACGAATCATGAATGGACGGTTCTTATCAGCCTGCCGCATCTGCTCGCAGGCAATGCCGGCTGCAAGGTGTGTTTTGCTGTCGGACAGAGGCACCGGACTGGGATCACCGAACCAGCCGTTCGGCCAGTTGACAGTCACATGACGCGCTTCAGCCGACTGGAATTCCGCTTTCAGGTCTATATGACGGTTAAAGCCAAAATCTTTGGGCGTATGCTGCGGGGATACATTCCATTTGCCAATCAACGTGGTGTCGTAGCCGCTCTCGGCAAGCGCAGCTAAAAAAAAGTCTTCAGACGGCTGTAACGCGGGACAAGCAAGAAAATCCTGATTCCACAAACTGCCGCCGCGCTCGGGTGCCATACCGGAAAGAATCGCCTGCCGTGCCGGACCACAAACAGGAATAGGTGTAAAGGCATGGGAAAACCAGGCGCCTTCATGAGCCAGGCGATCCAGGTGTGGTGTAAGCACCGGATAGCGCTTTGCCACACCCAGACAATCCCAGCGATGCTGATCAGCAACAATAAATAAAATATTGGGTCTTGATCGGCTCATTGCATATTAAATTGGCTGCGTGATATCGCCATGGATATTCGGCAGCGCTTCTGGCCGCACGAGTGATCCGCCTTCTTCGAATGAACGGATTGCGGCAAAGGTGTACTCAAGTGTGGCCAGCGCGTCACGACCTGACGCACGAAGCAGTTCAGGGGGTACACCGTTGGTGACATCTTCCAGGAACGCATGAATACGTGCAGGGAAAGTTGCGCTGAAATCCTTTATGCCTGTATCAAGCACTTCATCCGGTTCTGGTGAAGACAATGTTTCCCGCTCCTTTTCAGAATCCCAGTAATAAAGCTTCTCAACACAGTTTTCTATCACGAATGTACCACGTGTTCCGGCCATTTCAAAACTCCACCAGCCACCCAGTCCAAACATGGCATCACCACGTTGTGAAAGCAGGTAACCCGTACTGCCGTTTTCAAACCGGACATGAACACTATTGATGGAATACATCAGGTCATTGGCTGTTTTGCGCACACCCGGCTTGTTGAGAAAAGCCTGAACATGTGTAATATCACCGCCAAAATGTCTGAGAAGTGAAAAAGGATGTGCCAGAAAAGCTTTCAGATGCGCGTAAGGCCGCTTCCAGCGTTCAGGGCCAGGTCCGGCATAAGCTTTCTCTCCGCCGTTAAAACCCATTTTATGGATAATATAAACCGGCTCGCCTATCTTGCCTTCAGCGATCAATTCACCGCCCCGGTCGGCAGGTTTGGTAAAATAGTGATTTAAGTTGCATCCAAGGTACAACTTCTTGCGAGCAGCCAGCTGAACCATTTCTCTGGCCTCGCGCACGTCATTGGACATTGGTTTTTCAACCAGCACATGC
>SLHU01000239.1 GCA_007135995.1 Clostridiales bacterium
AGCACATGAACCCAGTCATCTTCCGGTTCACTTAATTTTTGCAGCAGATCATCTCTGTTTAAGGTTGACAGCAGCTGCGCGTTCGCGTTCGGCTCGGCACGCAGATTGAGTCTGTTGACATTGACTGCCACATATTCCGGCTCAGGTTCCGGTGTCGGCTCTGGTGTCGGACTGGGCGATGGCGTTGCGGTTGGAGCAGCTGTTGTCGTTGTTGTTACAACTGGCTCAGGGGTCTCGTCTGTCACCTGCGTTTCACCGCCAAACGGATTAAAGATCACCAGCAGGACCAAAGCAAGTACCACAATTGGAACCAGTATAATCAGCCAGAACTGGTACTGTTTCATCTCAGACGGTTCTGTCTGCGCCGCAGGTCTGCCTTTATGGCGTCTGGTTTTGAGCATTGACGTTTCACCCGACAGGGATTCACTGCCGCTTTCATCAGGCTCTGGTTCGGCAGCGGCTTTGCGAAAACCATTGCCGGCAAACGCGGAAAGACCGGCTGACCATCGCTGGAACAGGCTGCGGTCATCAATCATTTTCTGATCAGCTTCACGCTGCATAATCTGCCAGGCAAGCCAGGTGTCTTCTCCTGTCAGACCGCGCATTCTGGCCATATTAAGCACTTCACTCATTTTTATCGGAAGCTGTCTGAGGCCGCCGATGATTTCGGCCACTTCACCGTTTTCAAAAAAGGACAAAATACGAGGCGGCAAAAGCAAAAGATAATCATTGATCTGCAAATTAACTGAGTAGAATCTGAGTAATTCGCTAAAAGCTGCCTGCGTGTCAGACGCACGCGGTTCAATCGCCTTCACTTTTCTCAGCTCGCCGCCGCGCAGCAAATACAAATTCAGATGATCCGGCAGCCAGGCCTGCAGACGTTTTTCATCCAGACATAACAGCCAGTCCGGGCGCAGATGATACTGCTCGAGCAAATTCACCAGTTCCCCGCTGCCGCGTCTGTTCAGAAGCGACGCAAACGCCTGCCATGCTTCAAGCATCTTCTGCTGGCTTGATTTACTATGCAGGGGAAGGTGCTGCGTGTCACCACCGGATATAACTGCAGCGGCGCCGCTTTGTTCATCTGACAACGGCCTGCGTTTTGCCTCCGGTGTCATTTTCGTATCCGCTTCAGGCACAGCTGAAGGCATGCTTTTATCATCTGATGGCAGCGCTTCAGCCGCATCAAATGTAATGCCCCTGGAAAATGCAGCGATCAGCTGTAAAGGCCGATGGCTGGTCTGGACATGTGTTTTCTGCATTGAGCCGGATAACAACCCAAGATGCGTGCCATTTGCCAAAAAAGCTGTATTTTCAGCATCTTCCTGGCTGATATTCAGTGTCAGCGCTGTTTTTATCAAAACCATCCCTCCCCGATACGAAGCTGTCATGCCTATTGTAGCTTAAATTAATCTCCCTGCACAGACATTACATCGTTCTTTTTAACCGGCCTTGACATTGCCGGTTCAGCCTCGAGACATTGCAGGTCCAGTCTTAAGACAGACAAGACAACCTAACAGGTTATCTGTTAGAATAATACATAGCAGAAAATATCGGCAGCAGCTCAATTGCAGACTGATGACTGGTTAACGATCAGCCTGATATGACTTTTGGTTAACGAACAGCTTAACGATCAGCCTGATATGGCGTATAGAGGAGTAATTCATGGATACCAGACAACTGATGGATGAGATCCGAAGTAATATCGCGCAGGTCCTGGTCGGCAAGAGTGAGACAATCGATCTGCTGCTCACAGCCATGCTGTGCCGCGGCCACGTTCTGATTGAAGATGTGCCCGGTGTTGGCAAAACAACGCTTGCGCAGGCTTTTGCCCGTTCACTTGATCTGAGTTTTCAGCGCATCCAGTTTACACCCGATGTTCTGCCATCTGATATTACCGGTTACAATCTTTATGATATTCAAAGCAGCAAAATGGTATTTCACCAGGGCGCGATCATGAGCCATATAATCCTGGCTGATGAAATAAACCGCAGCAGTCCCAAAACACAGTCAAGCCTGCTGGAAGTCATGGAGGAAAACCAGGTAACGGTTGATGGCAAAACATACCCGGTACCACAGCCGTTCATGGTGCTTGCCACCCAGAATCCCATCGAATACGCAGGTACCTTCCCGCTGCCCGAAGCGCAGCTCGACCGCTTTTTGCTCAGAGCCGGCATGGGGTATCCGCAGCACAATGAAGAAATAGAGATACTGCGCCAGCATATCAGTCCCAAAAAGCTGTCTGAACTGTCAACAGTCGCGGATGAGCAGACAATCGCTGAGCTTCAGCAGTTAACAGCCAAAATCCATGTGTCTCAGCCTGTCATGGAATACATTACAAAAATAGTTGAAAAAACCAGAGAACATGAATCAATTGCGCTGGGCATCAGCCCGCGCGGCACCATCGCCCTGATGCGGGCGTCACGTGCCAGAGCCTGTATGCTCGGCCGTGACTTCATCCTTCCTGATGACGTTCAGAAATTATCCGGCCCGGTCCTATTGCACCGTCTGGTGCTCCGGCCTGAAGCCGCACTGCACAGTCAGTCCGCGAGTCGTGTTCTGCACCAGATCGTTCACAGCATACCGGTGCCGGCAGTCAAATGAAACATTGGCGATTAGCGTACTATTTACTGGCGATCGGCTGGCTGTTGGCAGGACTGGGCAGCGGCAGCCGTGTTTTCTTTGTTTTATTTTTCGCGCAGATGTTTTTAGCGCTGCTGTCACTGGCCATGAATGTCTGGGCAGCATTATCATTCACCTATGTCCAGACACTCGATGTTGAGCGCACTTTGCATGGCAGGCCTGTTCATCTGTCCCTTAAGGTTCATAACGAGAAAATCATCCCCTACCCCATGATGCATATCCGTCTCCAGACACCTGCCTATGAAGAAAAACGGTCCCTTCAGTTTAACTTGACGGGCAACAGCGATGTGTCTTTTGATCTGACACTTGAATGTCCCTATCGCGGAGAATACGAAGTAGGTATGACGATTATCGACTTTATTGATATCTTCGGCATTGTCAGGCTGCCGTTCGATATGCGTCTGCTTCCCTATTACCGGATGAAAAACCTGCTTGTCTTTCCTTTGCTGGATGAGCTTGACAGCCTGCCGCTGCCGACACTCGACAGCAAGGCTTTCTCCAGACACCGCTTTGCCACCGAAGATCAGCACGAGCCGTTTTCGACAATCCGCAAGTACCGCCGCGGTGATCCCCGCAAACGCATTCACTGGAAAGCGTCACTGAAGCAGCAGGAATTAATGACCCGCCAGTTTGAAGAAGCTGCCGAACCGCATATGCTGCTGGTACTCGACCTGAACCGGCCGCCCTGGCCCGGTGAGCTGGCAGTCCAGGCTGAAGACGCCCTGTGCGAATGTGCAACAGCGCTGATTCATTATCTGCTGCGCCAGGACTGGATTGTCAATATTCACGGCCTGGGAAAAAAAGAAATCAAAGATACAGGTAAGAATCTCGCTGATTTTCAGAAGTTCTATCACTGGCTGGCTCAAGTTAAGTTCGACGGAAGAGGCGATTTTTTGACTTCAATGGAAAATATTCTGGATCAGAATAAGCAAATCAAGGCCGCCATGGTCATCACAACCCGGATC
>SLHU01000008.1 GCA_007135995.1 Clostridiales bacterium
CTGCGTTTATCAAAGTAGTTGACAGAGAGGCGCTGCATCTTGCGAAAGACCTCCGTACGCATATCAAAAATGATTTTTTCTGAAAACGTGCGCACATGATAAATCGCCAGCCCATTAAACACAGCGTGAATCACATACATCATCAGCAAAATGGACACCACAATCCACAGCAGACTCAGGTCACCGGCCAGCACAACATCATCTATCAGAATCCGGGTGAAATAAGGGGGTGTCAATGACGCAACGGTCGCGATCAGCGCGAAGAGCACACAGCGAAAAGCAAGTTTCCAGTGTGGTCTTGTATATGACATCAGACGCATAATCACTTTTCGTTTATCTATACAAGAAGGGCAGACCGCGTTTTTATGCCGCAGCGGGCGTCCGCAATTAGAACAGCGGGCCTTTTTTTGCTCCTTTCCGTTTTCGGCGCCAGTTCCAGATTCAACTTTTTCTTCGCCATACAGTTCAGCATAACGACGGCATAAGTCATTAAACAGATCTCGTGTGGTATTGGTAAACCGGTTCAGATCAATTTCAGAACCCGCGGTTTTCACCTTGAACAGATAGTTGCTGTACATCGGCTCAATGACAAGCTTTTCCACATCATCCAGCAAAACCGTCAAACAGCCATCCGGATGCGACGCATCGAAGGTTATCAGCCGTTGATCTGTCAGGCAAACTGCTGTATCAGCAAATTGTCCGTCCAAAGACAAATCAGCCGACGTACAGTGCAGGATTACTTCTTCAGAATGCATCATCTCTTTGATTCGTGCCTGGTGCCGGGGGTTAATTTTTGACAGTAATGTGGTTTGGTTATTTGGAGTCTGATTCTTTCCTTGATCGTTCATAATAACCCTTTGAGAAAAAGGGTACTCACAACCTTTCGTGTCTGGCTTCTGTTCATATAGATTCCTTACTTTAAAGCTATATCAAATACGATATAATAATTTTCTGATCAAATGTTTCGTTTCGGAGCTTATACTCATACGTTTATTCGTGACCATATAATGACACATACACTGCTATTATATCAAAAGATTTTAAATAGACCACTAAAATGACATTTTTTGATGTAAAAGAGCAAATATTTAACATACAGTGTGCTTGTTTTCAGGCACGGCTTACAATCGCTGTTGCCTCGGGACATGGGTCACAGTAATGGATATTCAAGCTTTGCTGTGAAGCCCGTTTTACATGACGTTCTGATCAGATTATGTTAAAATCGAAGTAAGCAGACGCTCCTTTGTGATCAATTTAGTGATCCATATCGATGAAAACGCTCGTTTGTGATGCATGTCGATGAAAACGCTCATTTGTGGTGAATACCGATGGAAGAACGAAGTAGAAACACAATTGTCATGGTCACCTTTCTGGCTATCGCGTTTTTTGTGATGCTTCTTAACCGGCTTCAGTCTCCCTCTCATGATCAGGATACAACAACCGGAGCAACCCCTGACACTTCAGAAGATGACGCCTATCTTGAAGATCTGATTGAGGCGATGCACTACGAAAAGCTGGACGATAACGCTGTGCGGTGTCAGCTTTGTTTTCGCTGCTGTATTATACAGGATGGTGAAAGAGGCTTTTGTCAGACACGTCAGAACATAGAAGGTGAGTTGTTCAGCCTGGTCTACGGCAGAGCCGGCGCGATCCAGATCGATCCTGTTGAAAAAGAACCGATGCATCATTTTAATCCAGGCAGCAAAATCTATTGTATCGGAACACCTGGCTGTAATTTCATGTGCGCGTTCTGCCAGAACTGGCATTTATCGCAGCAGACAATTGAGGAACGCCGCACACAGAAAATCACACCCGACGAGATTGTCGCCGATGCGATCGATCGTCAGATTCCGGCGATATCATTTACATATAATGAGCCGACCGTTTTCTACGAATTTGCCTATGATATCGCCCGAACTGCCCAGGCGGCCGGGCTTAATGTCATTTTCCACACAAACGGCGCCATGAACGCAGAGCCGATGCGCCAGCTGCTGCAGCATGTTGACGGGGTAACCGTGGATCTGAAAGGATTTGATGAGTCTTTCTACCGGGAAATCTGCAATGCTGAGCTTCAACCGGTTCTTGATACCCTGCAGCTGATCCGTGAAGAAGGCGTCTGGCTGGAAATAGTCAATCTAGTGATTCCAACCCTGAATGACGATCCTGAGACCATCCGTGCCATGAGTCAGTGGATCTATGACAATCTGGGGCCCGGGACACCCCTTCATTTCTCACGCTTCTATCCGGCCTACCGGCTGACGTCAATTCATCCGACACCGTTAGAAACGCTGGAGGAAGCGTACAGAATCGCAAAAGATGTGGGCCTGCAGTATGTGATGATCGGCAATGTGCCAGGACATGAGAAAAACTCAACTTTTTGTCCAGATTGCGGCGCACTTCTGATTCAGCGCCATCATTTCACAGTCATTGAAGAAAATCTGGATGATGGCAGCTGTTCTTCCTGCGGCCGAGAAATCCCGGGGATATGGTAAGCCTCGGAACGAAACCCATCATAGCCGTTACGATTATCTCAGGAATCGGCGGCATGGTTGGACAGCTGATCTTGCTTCGTGAGCTGATGATTGTCTTTTATGGCAACGAGCTGGTTATGGGACTTATTTTGTCCAACTGGCTGATTTTAGAATCGCTGGGCGCGCTGCTGGCAGGTAAAATTAAAGCGGCGCAGCAAGGATATGCCAGACTGTACATTGCGGGTTTGTCATTTTATGCCTTTTCACTGCCAGCCTGCATCTATTTGTCCAGAATAATCGACCAGATTCTTTTTGGGGTCATACCCGGACAGACCGCAGGTATCTTTGTCTTATTCATCTCATCGCTGCTGCTCGCCGCCGCGGTCAGCCTGGTGCACGGCGCGCTGTTTCCGCTGGGCTGCATGCTGCTCAAACAAGCCCACCAGGAACATAAAGCGACTGGCAAAATCTATCTTTATGAGAACATCGGCAGCCTTACCGCCGGCGTACTATTCACGCTTTTTCTGGCCAGACATTTTCATTCACTGCAGATCGGTCTGGCTATTAGCTTGATGAGCCTGGTTGCCGCTGGCCTGCTGCTGGTCTACCTTAACCCGGAACGTGATCTAAGAAGACGCTTTCTCAAAAACAGCATCGGTCTAAATGGTATCATCTTTTTGCTTTTGCTCATAACAGGCACAGCCGCTTTTCCCCAAATCAGCACAAGACTGCATGAACATTCACTTGAACGTCAGTGGCGCGGACAGGAAGTTGTGCATTATCAGAATACGCCTTATGGCAATATTGTTGTGACACATTCTGAATCATCCTACACTTACTTTTACGATGCCAGAATGATCGCCAGTCTGCCGGTGCCCGATATGGCAAAGATCAGTGATGTCGCACATTTGAGTTTGCTGTCTCATCCAGACCCACAGCAGATCCTGATCATTGGCGGCGGCCTGGGGGGGCTGCTGCATGAAGTGCAACAGCATCCGTCATCGAGTCTTATTTATGCTGAGTTAGATCCTGACCTGCCCGAGATCATGCAGATTTTCGACCATGATTTGATTCAAAAGGAAATGGCAGATCCGCGGCTGTC
>SLHU01000266.1 GCA_007135995.1 Clostridiales bacterium
AGACATACTGCATCAGGTCCCCCAGCTGCTCCGCGATGAACCGGCTGTAGCGGGCAAACGCCTCAACCGTGCGTTCATCTTCCCAGCCGCCGTTGGCGATCAGCCATTTAGGGCTGGAAAAATGGTGCAGCGTGACAATGGGCTCAATGCCGGCTGCACGGCAGTATTCCAGAACCTGCCGGTAATGATTCACTTCATTATGGTCGAAGCGTCCTTGCCGCGGCTCAATTCGGGCCCACTCGATCGAAAATCGAAATGCGTTGAGACCGGCGCTGGCCATTAAGTCGATATCCTCACGATAGCGGTTATAATGATCAACCGCATCCAGAGACGGTTCAGCAAAACTAGAGTAAGCCAGATGCTCCATAACCCAGCAGTCGCTGTTGGTGTTGTTGCCCTCCACCTGATGCGCCGCTGTGGCAGCGCCCAGTAAAAAGTCCGGGTCAAATAATCGTTTCGTCATGGTGTGCCTCCTGTTTTTTAATGTAGTGAATCATGTGATCGGATGCGGTCTGCTGCGCAGATCTCGGCCACGGTCTGCAGATCCTGTTCGTCTGATGCTTTTGACCGCGGTATGATGCATATGTCAGGGACATGATGCATCAGGTGGACCGGAGATACTTAGGTGCCTGTTTTAAACTGCATGTCTGAGGTGCTGGCCGGCTGCCTGATGGTCACCTCGCCTGTCAGGCCTGACGGACGTTCAAAGCTGGCGGCACCGGCACGGAAAATCTGGGCGATAGGGCTTGGGTCGTTTCGCATCGCGTTTTCCAGAGTTGTTGTTACTTCGATGCGAAGCTGGTTTTCACCTTTCTTCAGACATCCGCCGATATTAAACCGATAGGGCGGACAGATGGCCATGCCGGCATACTGGTCATTTACCCAGACTTCAACCGCTTCATTGGCTTCATCAAGAATCAGCTCAGCTGATGGTGCTCCCTTCGCATCTGGCTTTGCTATGTCATCGGACAGCAAGACGGCTGTCTCATAGCGGATGGTGCCGGAAAAATCAGGATACTGCCGGCTGATATCTACCAGATGTTCGGCTGTCTGCTGGTTGTCAAATTCCGGATACTGCTTGGCTTTTGACAGAGATATCTGCCAGGGTCCCTGGACAGTTTGAATCGTCTTTAGCATGTGAAGCGGTGTTTTCAGCGGCATAGCGGCATCATCGTTCTCGCGGCTGATCATGACGACTGATTCATAGGGTTCGAGCACCAGCCGACCTGTTGCCATGTTGTCTTTTGCTTTGCTGTCATGATGCCTTGCGGCGCTTTTGTTTTGAATCATCTCGGCCTGGAAGCAGCGGTTCTGATAGGCATCATAAAGCACTATATGATCCTTTGCCGGCAGGCTGACCTGTACATCGACCGTATCACAAAGTGACTCATTAAAAAACAGATACACGTCTTCATGCCTGCCATCTTGTTCGTGCCGGTAGTGCATGGCGCGAAGCTGCGGACAAGGTTCAGACAGGCTGATCCCGCCTACCTGCAGTTGTCTTAGCAGGCCGGGCAGTGCCTGAAGCGTTACGGCCGGACATCTGCTGACCTGCTCCGGAAGTGAATCCGGCTGCCCTTTTTGTTTGAGCAGCAGTGCGTCTGCAATGCCAACCGGCCGCTGTTCGACAAATAAGACCGGAAAATCCGCGTCTGCTGCCCGGGCAATAAACCGGGCGGTGGCAGACGTGATATAGTTCGTTCCCGGAATAATCAGGCAGTGATAGGTATTGCCATTGACATGCAGCTTGCCTTGTTCAAACCGTGTCTGGTAGCGTGCCTGCTCAGCAAAGACATCGGCCGGCAGAAAATCAAAATCAATCTGGTTTTCAGTCAATACCCGGGCCGGTTTTTGCATAAGCATCGTATGCCCGGTCCATTCACCTTCACCGTGATACAAGATCGCTGCCGGTGCAATACACCGTCCGCCGTTAAACAGATGACACAGGCGGTTCATATAGCGCATCAGGCTGGCGAAATGGCGAAACTGCGGGTGATTGCCGCGGGCATAAAAATGCGGCGGACAGTCAGGGTCGGGAAATTCTTTGGGTGAGAAGGCATGCGGCACGAAGTAATTCACGCCGCGCACCAGAAAATGGTCTGTCAGCCATTTCATCATGCGGACGCCTTCGCCCCAGCCATAGGCGCCAAAAATCTCGCAAAGTGTGCGGCCTTTCTTGATCGGATCGATATGGCCGTGAGACGATCCAAGTTTACCCAGCGCGAAATGAAAGAACTCACCATCACCCGGTCCCAGAATTTTACGGTAGCGGATGCTGTTCTCGAGACCCGGCAAAACCTGGCCGCCGATATCGTCAATGCCCGCCATGTGCTGCCCTGAAAGGCCGCGGAAAAAATGGCCCAGACTGCTGCCAAGCCTGGCATGCTGATTATTGTCCTCAATAACATGGCCAATATATTCTACACCGCGCGCTTCGCACCACTGTCCCAGCTGGCGGCTGAAATGCTGCTCGACCAGCCGGGTAACCAGATCCATATATACATAGCGGCTGTGAGCGGAAACCTCGGTTGTGGCATCAAACCATAAGAACGGCAGAAAGGTCATCCAGTCGCTGCCAACCGCGTCCTCGAGCAATACCGGCATATCGGCCGACCAGGGCAGCGGCATATGTTTTTTACCGATTATCTCATCAAATGAAAACCCTTTGGTATTGCCGAAAAGCGGTTCATCTGAAAAAAATCCGGCTATGGTTTTGCCAAATTCATGCTTATAGTGTGCGTAATGGGGTTCATACACCGCTTCAATCTGAACCGCGCAGGAGTCGCGATCGATCACATTGATATAATGGGTCTGTCCGCCGCCGTTTCGGGTCAGGTACAAGACGAAGACACGCCATACACCGGCTGGAATATCCCAGACCAGCTCGCCTTCCGATACCAAATCTGTCAGATTGACCACTGATGAGGGCTCGAGCTGGTCATCGGGCATCAGACGATAGGCGATGACACCCAGGAGCGCATCATCGTCAAACGCCTCATCTTTTTCCCGGCTGAAAATACTGGCGGAACCGGTGTCAAACGGCAACTTGACCGTTTTCGCCGCAGAAGCCGCATCCATGCGTCCCTGTCTGAGCGGCCCGCTGATATCACAATGGCTGAACATGACATACTGTTTGCGCAGCCGATCAGGCTTTTGCTTGATCAGGCCGTTGGCTTGTCCGGTTGGGAAATGAGCGTCATCCAGAATCCAGACCTTCATATTGCGCGATCTGGCCTCGCTGAGGATAATGTCCATATCACGCCACCAGCCAGGCCCGGCAAAATCGGGATGCGGTCTTGCCTCAACACAGACAGCGCCAATGCCGCACGCCGCGATTTTTTCCATTTCTTCCCGCAAAACAGCCTCGTCTTCACCGTGCTGCCAGAAAAAAGGCAAAATATAATTATCTCCGCGGTTGCTTAAAATATCTTCAAGTCTTTGATTCATATCATTACCTCCAACAGGTCATGATCCATATTTTACCTGTTTTGTGGTAAAGAAACCATCACGGCATATTTTTTTGTTTGTGAAACTCTGACCAATAATCCTGCCAAAAATAAAACACTAAAA
>SLHU01000296.1 GCA_007135995.1 Clostridiales bacterium
AAGCTCAAGAACTGATCTAAATTCCAACTACGATCGGAACTGGCAGTGAAGTCACAAATGTAGCAGTTGTAACAGTTTAAAAGAGGTGAAAGATGAAACAAGAACAACTAAAACCCTTCATTAATGGTGAGTTTATGGCATCAGAAACAGACACATACATGGATGTCTTTGATCCTTCAACCGGCACGGTCATTGCCCGGGCCCCTTGCTGCACCGTTTCTGAGGTTTCTCAGGCTGTGAATGCGGCTAAGGAGGCTTATCCGGCATGGCGGGACACACCCGCGCATAAAAGGGCGCAGCTGTTTTTTAAACTTCGCCAGCTGATTGACCAGAACATGGATGAGCTGACTTTGCTGGTTGCCCGTGAACACGGAAAAGTGTGGGAAGAAGCCGCCGGTGATGTGATCAAGGCGAGAGAAATGACTGAAATGGCCTGCGGGATTCCTAATCTGATGATGGGCGAAGCCCTGATGGATACTTCCAGCGGATATGACACAACGCTTTATCGCGAACCATTGGGTGTTTTCGCCGGTATCGCGCCCTGGAATTTCCCGGCCATGATTCCCATGGGCTGGATGGCGCCGCTGGCGATCGCGTGCGGCAACACGTTTGTCTTGAAGGCAGCCAGTTATACACCTATGACTTCGCTGAAAATGGCTGCTTTATATAAAGAAGCCGGCTTTCCGGACGGCGTGCTCAATGTCGTGACCTGTTCACGAAAAGAGGCGGAGATCTTTTTGTCACATCCGGATATTAAAGGCGTGTCATTTGTTGGATCAACGAAAGTTGGTCTGCACGTATATACTGAAGCCGCTTCAAATGGCAAACGGGTTCAGGCCTTATGCGAAGCAAAGAATCATGCGCTGGTTTTGAATGATGCGGCGATCACCCGAACAGCAGCTGGTATCATTAATTCCGCTTTTGGCTGTGCCGGGGAACGCTGTATGGCCTTGCCGGTTGTTGTGGTACAGGAAGAAGTCGCCGATCAGCTGGTCAGTGAAATTATTCGCCTGTGCAAAAGCCAGAAGATTGGGCCAGCCTATGATAAAACATCAAACCTGGGTCCTGTTGTGAATGCGGGCCACAAGGAATTTGTTCTGAACTTCATTCAGAAAGGGATTGATGAAGGCGCGAAGCTGATTCTGGATGGACGAAACTGCGTTGTTCCGGGACATGAGGATGGCTATTATATTGGCCACACCATTTTTGATCATGTTGAACCAAGTATGTCAATTGGCAATGACGAAATTTTTGGACCGGTCCTTTGTATTAAACGGGTCAAAACCTTTGAAGAGGGGCTGCAGCTGATGAATGATAATCCTTTTGCCAACGGCAGTGTGATTTTTACGCAAAGCGGTTATTACGCAAGAGAGTTCGCCAGACGCACTGATGGCGGCATGGTCGGCATCAATGTAGGCATACCTGTTCCGGTTGCGGTCTTTCCTTTTTCCGGGCATAAAATGTCCTTTTTTGGTGATCTGCATTGTCACGGAAAAGATTCGATCCGCTTTTTTACCGAATCGAAAACGGTAACCAGCCGGTGGTTTGATGAAGAAGAAATGCAAAAAGAGCAGGTGTCCACATGGGATGGCGCCATCAGTTAACGTCTGATATGGATTGATCTGTACCAGGTGGTCTCCATCCAAAAATAGAATGACTTCTTTCATAAAGAAACCATTCGGAAAAACTGCAAGAAGATTAAACATACTGGTTCAGAACTAAAATGCAACAGTGTGACAGCAAAAGCATGTGTTCAAAAAAAAGAATCAGAAAGGAAACCAAGTATGAGTCAGCAAATAATAAAAATACCACAAAGAGAGATTCCGGTTAAAACAGAAACGGATGTACTGGTCGTTGGCGGCGGACCAGCCGGAATAGGCGCAGCTGTGGCGGCAGCAAGGCAGGGTGTTCGTGTGATGCTGCTTGAAAAACGGGCCTTTTTAGGCGGTAATATTACCGCCAGTTATGTAGAAACCTGCAATCATTTTTATTTTAAGACGACATTCGAGGAAGATGGGTTATATCGTGAGATGAAAGACCGTTATGTCAGCCATTATGGCCGGTCTGACGACACGCGCGAAGATTTTCCAGCTCACCGTTTCAGCAGTGAATACCTGAAAGTGTTTCTTGATCACTTTCTTGAAAAAGAAGGCGTTGACGTTAAACTGCACGCTTTCGTCAATGAGGTTATCCAAACAGAAAATAAAATTGATTGTGTGGTCATCCAGACTAAAAAAGGTCCGTTGGCTGTCCGGGCAAAAATGATTGTTGACGCAACCGGCGATGGCGATGTCGCATACAGCGCAGGCGTTCCCTTTGATCAAGGAAAGGCGGGAAGCGGTTTATGCCAGCCGGGAACGCTCAATTTCAGAATTGCCGGCGTCGATGTCGAAAAAGTACAGTCTCAGCCGGGCGGTCTTAATAGTATTAATAAAAGATTTCGTCAAGATCAGCTAGCGGGAAAAACAGGTGTGTCATGTACGAGACAGGGCATGGCGCTGGGTCGCCTGACATCAGCCGGGCAGTTGTCGTATTTGAATTTTTGTGATGTCTACATGATTGATCCAACTGACATTGACGGACAGACAAAAGGTGAGGTGGATGGCCGTAAAATAGTGATGGAGCTGTTTGAGTATTTGAAAACGAACATAGAGGGCATGGAGAACATAGAGTTGGCCTCGATTGCGCCTGAGATGGGTTATCGTGACAGCCGGCGCATCAAAGGGCACTATACGTTGACCACTGATGATATAGAAAGCGCACGCACATTTAATGATGTGATCGCTGTTTATCCGAGGTTTTATGACATGCTGGCTCTGGATGGTGACTGGAGTAAGGGTCGTGCCTATGGCTCAGACGCGGTTTATACGCCGCTGAAAAATGGTGTGAGTTACCAGATACCATACAGAAGCCTGATTCCGGTTGTTG
The DNA here is from genome assembly GCA_007135995.1 of Clostridiales bacterium. Lineage (GTDB taxonomy): Bacteria > Bacillota > Clostridia > Saccharofermentanales > UBA5734 > SLHU01. Next base: position 2,929 of record SLHU01000296.1, read on the forward strand.
TCGAAAATCTGCTGGTTGCCGGGCGCTGTATATCTTCCGACCATGTGGCTGAAAGCACCTTGCGGGCAATCAGTGCCTGCATGCTGACAGGCCAGGCAGCCGGGTCGGGCGCTGCGCTGGCGATTCAAACGGACGCAAAGCCAGCTGAAGTTGAAATGGCAGCGCTTCAGGGCATACTCAAAAAACAAGGTGTATTGCTGCCGTAATGATTCATTGCGTTATATACAATCATAAAAAAAATCAGCCAGTGGCTCAGGTTTTGCATGATTAATGTGCTCAACCAGCTTTGGTTATCGTATGAAAATAAATCAGGAAGGAACAGGACGTTTGGATGGACATTAAAATTCCATACGGGAAGACACATCTGAAAACATACATCGATGATAAACGAATCGCTGGTGTTATAGAGCCTTTGTTTTTAAACGCTGACGATGCGTTAACTGCAAAGGACAGGGTTAAAAATGCATTGGTTCACCCGATTGCTTCTGAAAGGCTTAGCTGTCTTGCCGGCGATAAACGGAAAGTGCTGATTATTACCAGTGACCATACACGTCCTGTTCCCAGCAAAATTGCTATGCACTTGCTGCTTGAGGAAATT
>SLHU01000182.1 GCA_007135995.1 Clostridiales bacterium
GTTTTTGTTAATGACAAAAATATCATCAGCCATGTCAATTTTGCGAAGATGCATATCATCCAGCATTTCTTTTACACGATCCGTTAAAACAGTTTCGTACTCTCCGTCGGCGTGACCAAAAAGACCTACTGATATAACAATATGCCCTTTAAGTGTCAACTCCCTTTGCGCTTTCACAAACTCGTCTTTAAACCTAGTGCTTCCGCACAAAGTGACCACCCTGTATTGCTGTATCACAAAATATTCACCTCAGATCATGCTTTTATCTGTGAAAAACGTCTTTTTCATCTTGGCAATCAGGGCAATGCATCTTGCCTGACACTGGAAGCCTGACGCAGCATGCGTTCCGCCAGCTGCCTGGCCTCTTTTTGCCCGGTACCGCCTGAAAGCAGACGCCCCAGTTCTTCGCTGCGCTGCTGTTCATCTAAAACCGTCAACGTACTGTATGTCCTGTTATCCGCCGCGGATTTCATCACAAACAAATGCGCGTCCGCCATGGCTGCGATCTGAGCCAGATGTGTAATGCAAAACACCTGGCGCTGACGAGAAAGCTTCATCAGTTTTTCAGCAACCTGGTCTGCTGTATGACCGCTGACACCGCTGTCTATCTCGTCGAAAATCAGAACAGGAATCTGATCTGCCTGGGCCAGAATCACCTTGATTGCCAGCATGATCCTTGATGCTTCGCCGCCTGAGGCGATTTTTGACAAGGGCTTTAAGGGCTCACCGGTATTGGCCGAAAACTCAAATGCCACATCGTCCATACCCTGTGCTTTAAATGATGGCTTGCCTGCAGCCTGCTGGTTCTGATCAATGGCATGCGGCTGAAAGGTCACGGCAAAGCGAATATTGGGCATACCTAGGTCTTTGAGCTGCGCTGCGATCGCGGCTTCCAGCTGATCAGCCTGTTTCCTGCGGGCCTGTGTCAGCTCGCTGCCTTGTTCCCAAAGCCTGTCCTCAAGCTGGCGGCGGCGCTGCAGTAGTTTTTCATAGGCTGCTTCTCCGGCATCAAGGCTTTCCAGCTGCTGTTTCGCCCGATCAAAGAAACTCAGAACCGCTTCCAGGCTGCCGCCATGTTTTTGCTTCAGCCGGTATAAAAGATCAAGCCGTTCATCTAGCTGATCCAGTTCACCCGGATCCATCTCCAGTCCGCTCAGATGGCCGCGAATATCATCTGCCGCGCTTTGCATGACAATGAGTCCTTCTTCTACTTGCTGCGCGGTCTCTTCAAGGTCATGGATATGCCGCGCGGCCAACCCGGTTTTTTCGCTGATCAGCCCCATTGCGGTCAGAACGGATACGGGCTGGTCTTCTGTCAGCAGGTCATAAGCTTCAGATAATGCCTTGATAATCTTCTCGGCATTCGCAAGCAGACGCCGGCGCTCAGATAAGTGTTCGTCTTCCCGGGGCTTTATATTGGCGGCTTCAATTTCCTGAACCTGGTAACGCAGCATGTCAAGCGTTCGCTCACGCTGCGCCGGATCTTCTCCCAGCTGAGCCATGTCCCGTCTGCACTGCCTCCAGGCGCGAAGCGTTTCCTGATAAGGCCTTTTCGCTTTGATAACGGCTGCGCCGCCGAACCGGTCCAGCAGCTGCAGATGCATCTCGCTTTTAAAGATCGCCTGCTGATCATGCTGGCCGTGAATATCAATCAGGCAGGAGGACAGTTCGCGCAGCAAGCTAAGCGGAATCAGCCGTCCGTTGAGCCTGCAGACCGTCCGGCCGGAAGCCTGAATTTCTCTGGTCAAAATCAGTTGATCAGGCTCACCTGCAGGCTGTTCATCTGCCGTGTCTGTTTCATTATTCTTTTGAGTTTCACTCAAATCTGTTTCCTTCAGACCCAGTTCAGTGAGCAGTTTTTCAGGCAGACAGGTGCTGTCGCCTTCAAAAAGCGCCTCAATAACTGCTTTATCTTTTCCGTAGCGGATCATGTCACGGCTGGCTCGACTGCCGCACAACACCGAAATGGCATCAATCAGAATCGATTTGCCGGCGCCAGTCTCACCTGTCAGCACAGTCAGTCCCATACCGGGAACCAACATCGCCTGGTCAATCAGAGCAAAATCAGAAATTTCAACTTGAACGAGCATCATGACGACGACACCATCATCTGGTTAAGCAGCTTGACCAGCTCATGGGCCTGATCAGGTGTCCGTACCGCGATAAAAACAGTATCATCACCGGCAATGGTACCCACCACTTCTGTCAGGTTCATTGAATCGAGTGCAGAGGCACTGGCTTGTGCCATGCCCGGCAGCGTCTTGACAATGACCAGGTTTACAGCCAGGTCAATCTTTGTCACCGCCTCGGAAAAAACCTTCAGCAGCCGGCCGGAAGGTGCGTTTCCGCCCCGCTCCAGGGCGACGTATTTCTGCTGTCCGTTACCATCGCTGGTCTTGATAATGCCAAGTTCTTTAATGTCACGCGATATGGTTGCCTGTGTGGCAAAAAGACCGCTGTCATTAAGACGTCTGACTAGCTCTTCCTGGGTACCAATGGCACGATCACGGATGAGCGCAAGCAAACTGGCCTGCCTTTGTGCTTTTGTCGGTTTCAATTGGCTTTCCCCCTGGCTTGAATCTTCTGAGGCAAAGTAGCGTAAAAACGGTCTTCACCCAGCCGAAGCATTTTCAACGATCGCTGTGCACGTTTTATGACAATGGAGCAGCCGCTGGCAAGCTCGATTTCCTTGCGTCCATCAATGGCCAGAACGGCGTGATAAGGGTATTCACAGATACGAATCGTCACCGCGCTGTCTGCATGGGCGATATAACTGCGGTTGTGCAGGGTATGCGGGCAGATCGGCGTAATCAGCATCAGCATCAGATCCGGATGAACGATCGGGCCGCTGGCGGAAAGTGAATAAGCGGTTGAACCAGTCGGCGTTGATACAATAATACCATCACCTGGGATGCGTTCAACCAGCTCCCGGTTGATTTGCAGATCAAGCATCAGGATACGTGATTTACCGCCCCTTGAGATAACAGCGTCATTAAGCGCGTCGCCTTGCTCAAGCAGCTGTCCCAGCGGGTCGAAGCAGGCAACATTCAACATCATGCGTTCATCAATCTGATATTGACCATGAAAGATTTTCTGTATTGAGTCCTCAAGAAACTCCGGCTTGATTTCCGGCAGAAATCCGACACTGCCCAGATTAACCCCGGCAATGGGCAATGCTTCACACCCGGGAAGATGAACCGCGGACAAAAATGTTCCGTCCCCGCCCATGCTTAAGGTCAGATCGCAGGCTGCATACTCACCTATTTCAACATGAGCCGTTTCGGCAAGTTTTGTCCGTGCATACTGGCTGCCGACCAGGCAGCTTCCGCCCAGCTGGCTGACGAGTTTCGCGGCTTGCCTGGCAATCGCCAGATCACTGTCTTTATCAGGATTAACATATAAGCCAATTTTCATGGTGTCCCCCTGCCCTGCTGCGAACTGTCAGCTGCACGCATCAGAACGCTTGATAATCCCGTCCGTAACCAATACAGCTGCTTCATGATATCA
>SLHU01000275.1 GCA_007135995.1 Clostridiales bacterium
CATAATTATGAACAAATGTGGCAACTTGGTTCTCAAGAGCAAAATATCATATAATAGTAGACGTTAAATTGTAAATTAGTAACCTGGGAGGTTATCACATGGCCGGTTTATTTGGTTTTTTCGATTATACTAAGGAAGGTAAAGGCGTTTACCCTGACGACCCCGAAAAAGGTCCGGTTGGTACTTTTTTCGCGGTTCTGGGACGGAAATTCTGGAAGATCTGTACGATTAACCTGATGTATGTTGTCTTGAGCATACCGGCTCTTTTATTATCCTTCTTTCTGGCATCCTATGTTTTATCGGTCATTGCTCCGGGCATGACCATGGATACGTTGATTACAATATTCAAAGAATCGGGTATTGTTTTGCAGGAAGGCGTCACAATGGAAGAATTCGCCGCTTCTCAGCTGCTGATTATTTATGTGGCGATCGGCGCTTTGATGACGGGTCTCAGCCTGATTATCGTTGGACCGGTTCATGCCGGCATCACTTATCTGCTGCGAAATTATTCGCAGGAAGAACATGCGTTCGTCTGGCTGGATTTCAAAGAACATGCGAAGAATAACTGGAAACAGTCGCTGGCAGCCTGCGTGATTTCTATTATTGTGACGCTGCTCCTGACCGTTAATTATGCTTTTTACAGCAGCAGAGAGATTGTCAGTAATCCCTGGCTGTCTACCATTTTGAGAACGACCATCCTCATTATCTTTGTCATCTGGTGTATCATACAGATGTATCTGTATCCGATGATGATTACATTTGATCTTAAACTCAAACAGCTTTATAAGAATTGTCTGCTTTTCTCCATTATGCGTCTGCCGCTCAATATTCTGATTTTTCTTATCAGCATGATTTTGATGTTTGTCCTGCCGGCGATTTTACTCCTGATCGGGTACGGTATTTCAATGATCATGGCCGTTATCTGGTATTTGTTCCTTGGATTTGGAATAAATCTGCTGATGACAAATCTGTTTGTTTACCGGGGTCTGGACAAGTATATGATTTCCAGACTCAACCAGCCCGATGAAGAAGAAGCTGAAGAAACAGAAGCAGAAAGCGCAGAAGAAAAGGAAATCGATCCTGAGCAGAATGAAGCCGATAAGAATGAAGACGAAGATGAGGATGAAGAAGAGGCCGGTGGCTTTGTTGAATCACCCTCTGGTGCCCGCTCCTGATGCAGCAGCTGCATAACTGCAACATGACTGAAACCAATCAGTCCGGATCATCCAGGGTTGCCTGATCATGGCGCATGCTATACATGAACATAGCGCTGGCCGAACATGATTTTGGCGCATGCCGAAATTGATCTGCGCCAACATATGGACTTGACACACATGCCCGATAACAACGCATCTGTCTCATATTTGCGGATGCAGGTTTTCTTTGCTTGACACAGATAAAAACCAGGCTTTGCTAAAATCAGCTGGCCTGGTTTTTTATTGGCTGTTAATTCATTTTTGAGTTAAAAGATCGGTTGATGCTGAGGTGCTGAGGGACAGCTGAGGGTCAGCCGTCCTGTTTTACAGTGAACTGGTCTACCAGCTGTTTCATACTGTAAAGACCAGCTGGTTTTCCCTCCATAAACTGGGCGGCTGAAATCGCGCCCCGGGCAAACACCGCACGTGACTGAGCGTGGTGCCTGAGTTCAAGCGTTTCTTCCGGGCCCGCGAACAGGATTGTATGGTCGCCGGCAATATTGCCGCCGCGCACAGCATGCATACCAATCTCAGTTGCGCCTCTTTTCTGGCGCTGCTGGCTGCGATCGAAAACACAATCCATCGGACGTGCCAGTTCATCTTTGATCTCTTCCGCCAGCATCATGGCAGTACCGGAAGGTGCATCCAGTTTCTGGTTATGATGCGCCTCAATAATCTCAATATCAAATTCAGGGTAAAGCAGTTTCGCTGTCTGGCGCGCCAGGTTTACCATCACATTGATGCCCAGTGACATATTGGCAGAAATAAAAACCGGTGTTGTTTCAGAGAGTTCATGCAGTATTTTTTTGTGACCGTCGTCGAGTCCGGTGGTGCAGATGACCGAAGGACATTTTTTTGCCTTGATAAACTCAACTAGTTTCGGAATAGCTGCCGGATTGGAAAAATCGATAAGCACATCAAAATCTTCCCGGCTGTCGGATGGGTCCTCGTAAACGGGATAGCCAAACTCTGACTTCGTATTCAAGTCTGAACCGGCAACAATGTCCAGCCCTTCCATCATCCCGACAATAATACTGATTTGCTGGCCCATACGGCCATTACATCCATTTAGGAATAGTCGCGTCATGTTATCTCCTTTTTTCAGCTGATCAGGCTCATATCTGCCAGCGTCTGCCTGATCTGAGCCATAGCGGCTTCGGAAGGTTCACACAGCGGCATGCGGCAGGGGCCTGCGTTAAATCCCATTTCATTGAGCGCGGCTTTGACGGGGATGGGGTTTACTTCACTGAAAAGCGCACTGATCAGCGGTGTCAGTTTGATCTGCAGCTCAGTCGCTCTGGCGATATTGCCGGCGAACCATGAAGCGGTCATTTCATGTACCAAAGCCGGTACGACATTCGCCATAACGGATATCACACCTTTACCGCCCAATGACAGCATCGGCAAAATCATGCCGTCTTCACCGGTATAGAGGTTGAGGTTATCACCGCAAAGCAGCGAAACTTCCGCCGCCTGGTCGATCTTGCATTCTTTCACCCCGTTGATATTTGGCAGCAGCGAGAGGCGCTGCATGGTTGAGGGTGCCAGATTCACAGTGGTGCGGCCGGGGACATTGTATAATATGATCGGGATGGACACAGCGTCATGAATGGCCTTGAAATGGCGATACAGACCTTCCTGCGTTGCTTTATTATAGTAAGGTGTCACACTGAGCAAACCATCAGCGCCTAGTTTTTCAGCCTGCTGGCTTAAAGCGATCGCGTGCTTTGTATCATTGCTGCCGGTTCCTGCGATAACCGGAATTCTGCCGTTGACTGTTTCAGCCGTAAAACGGACTGCTTCCAGATGCTCTTCATCCGGCATGGTTGAGGATTCACCCGTTGTACCGGCAACAATAATGGCCTGCGTTTTATTTTCTATATGGAATTCACATAACTGGGCCAGAACATCAAAATTGATGCCTGTTTCTGTAAATGGCGTGACAATCGCTACACCGGATCCGGTAAACATAGGTTTTTTCATAAATTCCTCCTGATTTTATTATTTGCGCTGTCAGGCGCAAAATATATGCGGTCAAGCGTAAAATAAACTGCCTGATGCCTGATAGAGCGCACGCAGGTGAAGTGTAAGATGTCTTCTCCAAGCTGTATCTAAGGCTGGCTTGACCTATATTGGGCAGGTTCAATTTATGATAGCATTCACGATCTGCCTTAGTCAATTAAACTGATGCGCATGACCGGGGGTTTTCAGACTTGTCCCTGACTTTCAGGTCCGGCCCGCCGGATCATATGCGGATCAAACGAAAAAAACCCGCTGTCTTGAGAAAAACCGCCGGTCTGAAAACAAGGG
>SLHU01000062.1 GCA_007135995.1 Clostridiales bacterium
AAAATATAACTATGATTCAAGCAAGTTGATGCCAAAAGCAGAAAAGATCTCTTTTTGAGCCTTACTGGCCTCAGTTTGCTTATTTTTATACCTGCCCTTGTAATGAATTGTTGTCAGCGATGAAAGTGGTAGTGTCAGGAACTTTGTGTATCCATCAGTAGTAATCAGTTAATCATGTTACGGGCCGCCGTTATTTACCGGCAAAGGATGGGCGGCACCATTTTCTGGCAGTATAGCAGGAGATCCTGCAGACTGTAAAGCCAAACAGGATCAATGCCTCTATCAGTTGTAATCTCCTGGCTGAATTCGATCCTCAAAGATAATCATCAGCTGACCAAATATCCCATGCCAGCCCTGGACTTTGCTCCACTTTGCAGTAAGATCATGAATCGCGAGATACAGGGATTTAAGCAAGGCGATGTCGGACGGATAAGCCGCTTTGCTTTTGGTGACCTTCCTGAGGCTGCGGTTGAAATTCTCAATTCTGTTGGTCGTGTAAATCAGCTTGCGTATTTCTGGCGGATATTTGAAAAACGTGCTCAGTTCAGTCCAGTTGCTGCGCCAGGATTTTAAGGCTGCCGGGTACTTCTTGCCCCATTTCTCCTCAAAAGCATCCAGCGCCATCAGCCCGGCTTCTTCCGTCGCCGCCTTGTAAATCAGCTTCATTTCGGCCGTATAGGCTTTCAGATCCTTGGAACTGACATAGCGCATGGAATTACGAACCTGGTGGACGATACAGCGTTGAATATCGGTTTGAGGATAGACGGCTCGAATCGCTTCGTTAAACCCACTCAAACCGTCAACCGAGCAGATCAGGATATCCCGAACACCTCGGTTCTTCATTTCATTCATACAGCTCAGCCAGTATTTGCTGCTCTCTGCTTCGCCGATCCACAAGCCGCAGACATCACGTTCGCCATCCAGATCGACACCAATTGCGACATACACGGCGCGTTGCCGGACCATGCCTTCCGTCCGGACGGGATAATGGATGGCATCAAAGAACATCAGGGCATAAAGCGGCTTGAGCGGGCGGTTCTGCCACTCCTTGATCTCCGGCAGAACCTTGTCGGTGATCTTGGAAATAGTCTCTGCTGAAATCTCTGCACCATAAAGGGATTCGATATGGTCAGCGATATCCCTCGTGCTCATGCCTTTGGCATACATGGAGATGATCTGGTTGTCCAGACCTTTGATATCACGCTGGTGTTTGGGTACGATCTTCGGTTCGAATTCACTATCCCGGTCACGGGGAACGTCGATGGCAACTTTGCCATATTCCGTTCGCAGCGTTTTCGGGGAGTTGCCATTGCGGCTGTTTCTGGTCTTTTTGTTCTCGTTGTCGTGCTTGGCATAGCCTAGATCAACTTCCAGTTCAGCCTCCATCATCGTCTCCACAGTGCCGCCTATAAGGTCTTTTAAGGCGTCCTTGATGTCGTCTGTGCTCTGGATGTCATACGCTTCAATAAAGCCCTTGAGCCAGCCTTCCGGTAGTTTGTCCGATTTCCGTTCTCTTCTTGCCATTGTTCAGGTCCTCCATCTGGTCTTTCTATTTTACCAGCTGATGGACTTACACAAAATAATTTACACTCTCATGAAAGTTCCATCATAAGACTGTGAGCCGTATATTTTTTCATCAAATCTTTTTCTCGCATAACATTTCTCATTTGTGACAGTAAAATCAACGCGATAAACTGAATAAACAATCTGGATTTCATACGACGGCTGATATGCACCCTCAATCGCTTCATGTCAAGCTCATTTTTCAGATCATCAAAACATTTCTCAATACTATCCTTGTTACGATAGACCTTTAAAGCTTCCAGCCCATCCTTGATTTTCGTCGACACGATCAAGTGAAACCCTACATATTCTTTCCTGGCAGCTGTCACAGCCTCCCAGTTCATAGTCACTTTTATCCCGCGCTTTGGTGTTTTCTTCACCGTAAAGAAGCGCTCGTAATACTCTTCATGCTCAGGGATACGTCGTTCGGACCGCAGTTCTTCCTGCCATTGAAGCAGATCCGCGTCAAATGCCCTGCGATCATCGACTTGTTTTTGAGGATCATAATAGAAATGCAAGTAGCAGCGTCTTCTGTCTTTGCCCCAGGCATGAAGCAGGGTATAGGTATAGATCTGCTCTCCTTCAAATGTCTTGAGGCCATACGGTCCATCGATCAGATGACGATGTTGATCAATCTGACTGCGCACCCATTTTAAATGAACCGGAATACCCATGGTGAAGTTCTGCCTCATGCCAAAAAACATATCCAGATTATCCTGACTGTAGAATCCTCTGTCCATGACCAGATGTACACGCGGCAGTTCTAACTTATCAAACTGGTCGAGCAGTTGTTTGAGTGTTATCACATCGTTAATACTGCCGGGTAACAGGCGAAAAGTAATCGGCAAGCCTGACTTCTGACCATATACAACCGCCAGATTAATCTGCGGCAGTTTCTCTTTGTCACGATTGTACCCGTATCGAACATATTCATTTTGTTCGGCATAGGAAGAAACAGATGTGCTGTCATAACATAGATAATCTCGACTGGCTATTTTTTGCCCCCATAGCTTGAAAAAACTCAGACGTTCGTCTTCTGTTATCTGATTAAGCAGATCACTGATACGTTGATTGCTTAGTGATTTACGGCTAGGGTGTTCATACTGACGACTCCAGATGTCAGCGTGCGCTAATGCTCTGCCTGTACAAAGTTCATACCATGCCAGAGCCAGTATCTGATCCCAGTGTTCCGGTGATGCCTTCTTCAATACAGTCGATAGCTTAATTGTATCATCCACTTTTTGCAGGAGCATAGCAGGTCCTGTTATTTTCGTTGTCGCTGTCACCTTAGCATCAAGAGCTGCTGCGCCGTGATCACCTAATCGCTTTGACGGGATCAGCTCTCCAGAGTCGGGATCTAGCTTGCCGATGCATACTTGCTTATTGCGTGCCTGCTTTTTATCTTTATCCCAATAATTCTCAACAACCTCATACACATAGGTTGTCCCGTTCGGTTTTTTATGATAGATACGTTTGTTTTCATGCTTATCCATAGCTATATTATAACTATGTTTTTTGCGCTCGTACAGCGCTGGTTGGGAGATCTGGGAGGAAGAATCAGCCGAGCATGCCAGTCATTTGATCCGCAAGGCAGTGATGGCACAGGGGTTGTCCCTGTCACAGCAGCCGCTGGTCTTGCATTCAGACAACGGAAGCCCGATGAAGGGATCAACCATGCTGGCCACACTGTACGAACTGGGCATCACGCCTTCTCGCAGCAGACCTCGTGTCAGCAATGACAATCCTTATTCAGAGTCGCTGTTCAAGACCGTCAAATATCGGCCGGAGTACCCGGAGAAGGGCTTTGTATCGGTTGCGGCAGCCAGAACATGGATGCTGGGGATTGGCACGCTGGTATCGCTATAATCACCGTCATAGCGGCATCCGATTTTTGACACCAAACCCGCGTTTCGCCCGTAACCGCAAGCCGCGTTACA
>SLHU01000084.1 GCA_007135995.1 Clostridiales bacterium
CCAGTGCGCTTTCGTCCATCATCGAAGCATAAACATGTTTGACGGCTTTTTCAAACATTTCATATCGCTTCTCTGGTGATCCCTGGTTCACACAGAAAACACTCTCATATTTTCCGGCAAAAGCATTTCCGTAGTCATCTTCAAGTAAACTGCTGGAACGAACGATAATGGGTGATTGTCCATAATATTCAAGCATCTGATTAAACTGATCTCGTATGAAAACAGGAAATTCGCCTTGCAGCAACTCTTGTTTCAGCTCGGCCGCCTTATCAAAAAAACCTTCCTTTGATTTTTGTTCCATTCTTAGCTTCCAGCAGTCATTATGGACGATGTATGTATAGAACAAATCGGAGCCAATATAAAACGAATCATGTGCTTCCAGCTTCAGGTTGACTTTTTCCTGCTCCTGGCCAGCAGTATGATCATCACTAAATAAGGAACGGGTAATTTTTCTGGCCAGCAGCATCCCCGCCGCTTTGCCGCCGATTTTCCCGGTGCCAATCTGTCTGCCTTGTATGCGAAGCAGATCGGTTAAGCTAAACCACTTGTAAGCTAAATTCGCGACTCTTCCTTCGCTGCCAATCAGAAGATCGCTCAATCTTTTGAAATAGCGCTGACTATCCTCAGATTTCTCCGCTTCGTTGAACAGCTTATCCCAATAGTCAACTTGTCTGTCAGCGATATTATGCGACTGGTAGCTTTTTGACAAGAGCTGCGCGACTTCGCCGCTGCTGCTGACCGGATGACTCTCTTCATTGCTGACCCGATGGGGCAGGAACATGGTGGGAGAATATCTTTGCCAGACTTTCAAAGGGTGAACATAGTCTTGCTCATTGACACAGCTGAAATCGAGCAGCAGCTGCGTTGTTTCACGAATTCTGGCGATGGTCGCGTAAGCATGCCGGTCGCGCTGCAGAGCGAAATAGGCAATCGTTTCCAGTTCAAATAGAAAAGGACAGGTGATGCGGAAAAAATTGCCTATCATCAGGTCTGATGACCATTCTTCAAGGAGGTCTGACAGACAATCAAAGATATAAAACACGCGGTACCCAAGCAGCTTGATGACTTCATAAATCTGGCTGGTAAAATGCTCAAACCCCTTATCGGCGTCAATTGAGTAGACACGCACATCACCCGGAAACAGCACTTGATCAATGATTGTTTTATGTTTGGCGTACCTAAAATAAACAATTGTTCTGTTTTCGCTAATGGCCTGACGGCAGAAGGTGCTGGCAAGCCGCTGATAATCATCTATGCTATTGACCTGCCAGACAACATTATCACCTAGCCGAAGACCATCAATAACTTGATCAATTCCTTTTATGCCAGTGCTGATAAAATGGTTCATGATATCACCTTAGTCATGACGCTCTATTCTTTTCCAGATTTGATCAGATCAGACCTGGCGATGCAGACGAGACAGCTTCTTAAACGCGCTTAGCATGTACCACACCCGATCACGTTTGATGAGATCTATCGATTGTTGAATGCCTTTCAGCTGAAATAAACTTATTTACTCCTGTTTTCAATCGTTTTTACCTTCAATGATCTCCAGAAGCCTGTCTAAATCCTCATTAGAGAAGTACTCTATCTGGATGGTTCCTTTTCCTTGTCTGTCCTTAAGTTTAACTTTTGTACCAAGTCTGCCGGTTAATCTCTTTTCTACATCTTTTATGCTGCAGATATAGGCCTGCTCAGGCTCTGGTTTACTGTCAGGCGTTCTTAGCAGCTTCTTGATTAACCGCTCTGTTTCTCTTACGCTCATCTCTCTTCGCATGATCTGCTCTGCTGCTTTTAATTGCAGATTTGGGTCATTGACAGAAAGCAGCGCTCGCGCATGGCCAGCACTTAATTGCTCATTCATCACATGCTTTTTGATTTCTTCTGGCAAATTAACCAGTCGCAGCGTATTCGCGATTGCCGGCCGGCTTCTGCCAACAACAGATGCCAGTCTTTCCTGCGTCATATTATGTTCTTTGATCAGTTTTTCCAGCGCATAGGCCTCTTCAAGCGGGTTTAGATCTTGTCTTTGAATGTTCTCGATTAACGCATGCTGCAGGACCTGCAGTTCGGTCAGTTCTCTTATAATCGCCGGAACAGTCTGCAGTTTTGCAACTCTGGCCGCTCGCCACCTTCGCTCTCCAGCTACAATACGGTAACCCGTTTCCGCCCGGCATACGATAATCGGCTGGATAATTCCATTTTCTTTAATTGACGCTGCCAGCTCCTCCAGCTTTTCCTGGTCAAACGATTTTCGTGGCTGGTCGGCATTTGGACTGATGTCGTTTAGCTTTAACTCAACAATAGAAGCTTTCACATCGTCTGAAAAAGAATCATAGTTTTGCAGTAGCGCGCCCAGGCCTTTACCTAAACCTTTATGTGCTGCAGGACTCATAAGTAGTATCCTCCTGATCGCCTGATAATTTCTTTGCTTAACGCATCATAACACTCTGCGCCCTTCGATTTCGGGTCATACTCCATAATTGACTTCCCAAAACTGGGTGCTTCACTTAGTCTGACGTTTCGAGGAATGATTGTTCTAAAGACTTTGTCACCAAAATATTTCCTGACTTCACCCGCAACTTGATGTGAAAGCTGCGTCCGCGCGTCAAACATGGTAACCACAACACCAAAAATACTTAATTGCCGGTTAAGTCCTTTTTTTACAACGGTGATCGTTTCCATCAGCTGCGTCAAACCCTCTAAAGCGTAGTACTCACTTTGAATAGGTACAATGACGCCATCTGAGGCGGTCAGTGCGTTAAGTGTCAGCAAACCAAGACTGGGCGGACAATCTATTAAGATATAGTCGAACTGATCCCTTACCGGTTCAATTGCCTGTTTTAAACATGTTTCACGTGAAACATATCCCACTAACTCAATTTCTGCCCCTGCGAGCTGGATGTTTGCCGGACAGAGGCTCAAACAATCCCTGCCAGTACTGCTGATTATATCAGTAATACTGACTTCATTAATTAGAGCGTCATAAATTGTATAGTCAAGATGATTCTTGTCAAAACCTAATCCTGATGTCGCATTGCCCTGTGGATCTAAATCCAGCATTAAAACTTTTTTATTTTTTGCAGCCAGCAGTGAAGCAACATTCACGGCAGTTGTCGTTTTGCCAACGCCGCCTTTTTGATTTACAACCGATAGAACTCGCGACATAGTATACCTCTTCACAAATATATTTTTTGAGAGACTATCATGCATTTTATCATATAAGCGCGTCATTAGACAGTTCAAAAACAAAGAAGAGATGTTTCACGTGAAACATCTCTTCTAAAATCCGCTCTATAACAGAAATTATCTGGTCAAAAAGCTTATATATCTGTATTTGCATATTTAGCGTTAATTTGAATAAACTCTTTCCTGGGCTCTACCTTATCGCCCATCAGCAAGGTAAACGTTTCATCAGCCGCCTGAGCGTCTTGCATTTTCACCTGCATCAGTTTTCTTGTTTCGGGATTCATCGTTGTTTCCCA
>SLHU01000070.1 GCA_007135995.1 Clostridiales bacterium
ATATGCATTTTTTAAGGCTTCCATAATACAAAAGCTGTGACTGCATCGTTTAAGGCATTGATTGCAGGGGCTTAAATCTTTAAACCCTGTTTTTTCAATCAGCTCAACAAAGGCATTGCGCAAAGCCTGACCCGGCAGCCCGACCGGGCTTTTGATTGTCGTTACTGACTCGGGTGTTGCTTCAATATACAATTGTTTAAAGCTGTCAGAGGCATTCGATTCAACACTGGCGGCAAAACGCGTGCCCATCTGAACGCCGTCAGCACCCAGCTTGAGTGCCTTGGCGATATCATATCCGTCAATAATACCACCTGCGGCGATAACCGGAATCTTGACTGCCTTTTTAACTTCTGGAAGGATGTCAGCCATCGGCTGGTCTGTACCCAAATGACCGCCGGCTTCTTTTCCTTCAACCACTACTGCGGCAGCGCCCATTTTTTCAGCAAGAAGCGCCAGACGGGCAGTTGATACAACTGGAACGATGGGTGTATCGCTTTCCCGACCCCATGTAAACATGTCGCGAGAAAAACCTGCACCTGATATGAGCAGATTTACTTTTTCCTGCATGGACACTTTAACGAGTTCAGCAAACTGACTGACCGCAAAAAGTATATTGACACCTATAATGCCGTCACTAAGCGTTTTAGCCAGTCGAATTTCTTTCTTCAGTTCATCCGCTTCCATTCCTGTGCCGGCAATAATGCCAATCCCACCCTCTTTTGCAACGGCGGCAGCCAGACGGGCAGTTGATATGCGGACGGCCATGCCTCCCTGTATAATTGGTAATGAAGCAGCAAGATTTGCTATCTTCAATTTTGTTAAATTCATGAGGACCTCCGATAATATGAAGATGTTTTAACTATAGCACATCTCAATATGTTTTGATAGTCAAACAAAAAAATAACCGAGCGGCATAATCGCTAACATCCTGCAGTGTCAGTCCTTGAAAATAAAGCATCGAGAAAATCAAACACCGGCTGCCTGCAGACTCGTGGTTGTCTGATGCGGCCGCAGCAGATAACCGATCCGTTTATCAGACACATGACCATGTAATTTCTGCAAGCGAATGCATGTCCGGAACATCAGTTCAGATTGTCTGCCAGGTCTGCAGCAGATTCCAGCCATTGTCACAAAACTGAGTCAAAGTCCGGTTGGTGGAGCCGTATGTAATAAATTCTTCGGGCGCCATGCCATCTGGTTCATAGGCGCGCTGAAACTCCCGCAGTGTCAGGAGACGACGCAAAACAGCCGGATTGACAGGCTGGCCAATACGCTCACTGAATGGACCTTCCAAATTTTGAAGCATAGAAGCGATCTTCGGCGCGACTGAGCAGATCATGCGGGCACCGGCAATTTCGGTAATATGATATGTGCCGCGGCAGCCAGCCGGCATCAGGATGCTTTCGTAGCCGCGTTCCATGAACAGGGTATAGGCCCGTTTGATCGCTGCTGTGCCTGCCCAGATAATATCTTCTTCTGTCGCTGGTCCGCCGCTTTCCTGCATCACATCGCGCAGGTAGTCATCCAGCCGCCCCACCATCATCACAGCGATGCCAAGGCCGGGTTCTTTACCGCCCGCGCGGCAACGCGCCGCACCTTTCTTAAAAGCTTCCGCTACAGCCAGTACCTGTGGAACGGTAAAGCTGACGGTAGCCGCGACGTTATAGCCTTTGGCTGCGCAGTACTCAAGCACATGAAGCCCCGCTTTGGTGGCCGGGATCTTGATAACAATATTATTGGCAATCCGGGCGTAGCGATCTGCCATGTCACACATCAGTGCTGCGTCCCCCGGCCGGTTGGGATTAAGCTGCGCGCAGCAGTAGCCATGGCCGAAACCTTGCGACTGGAAAGGTGCTGCACGTCCTGCGATATAACCGCTTACCTGCCGGATTAAATACTCAGCGCGCGCATCACCTTCCGGAATATCGGCGGCTGAAACACCAGCAGATTGCCAGAACGCAGGCTGAGATGATAAAGTGGCCTGCACGAGAAAAGGATTGGTTGTTGTGCCGACAGCGCCGTTGGCAAGCGCTGTTTCCAGTTCGCTGATCACAGCACTGTCGTGCCAGTATATCGTTTGTGTTTCACTGGAAAGCCAGCGTAAATATCGGTTAACAGTCATGATCAAACCTCCGGATTTATAGGGTGCTGTTTCTGATGGGCCTATATATTGTGTTTTGACTAGCGCCGCTGTTGTGATTAAGGTCTTACCAGTACTAAATTCCTTATTTTTAACTGCGGTATATTGCTTCTCAAAAAGTCTTCAGCAAAAAGATCTTCAATATAATTTCATCACATGATGAAAGCGGGCATTCTCTCAGATGGGCAGCTGATTTTCATACGCCCCTGTTTGCGTCTCGGTAAGCTTCGATACTGGCACAGGTCTCCAGTGCCTTCATGTAATGCAGACCAAGACGGGCACTGGCTGCGGCGTCAGGCCACGGCAGGCACTCACTGACAATATAGCCACGGTAAAAGACAGATTGCAGGGCCTGCAGAATCGGTTTAAAATCTATATTGCCGGCACCCGGGAAACAGCGGTTGCTGTCCGAAAAATGAACATATCCCAGAACGGGCTGGCTGCTTAAAACCGCAGACGGCAGATCAGGGTCTTCTATATTCATCGAGTGGGTGTCGATATGAAGCTTCACGTTTTCGCGCTTCAGCGAGGAAATGTATTTGACCGTCTCAGGTACTGAGTTCAGGTAATTGTTGATATAACGTGTGATTGACTCGACCGCCAGGTCAACTCCCAGCGGTGCTGCATAGTCAGAAAGCGCTAGCAGTGCTTCTGTTAAATAGTTTTCATAATATACTTTTTTTGATAAGTCAGTGATATTGTCGCGCAGTGTGCCGATGACAACGAGGCAGCCTAATTCCGCGGCCAGGTCGATATGCTCTTTCAGGCGGTCGATTGTATTCTGACGCGTGAGCGCGTCATCGCTGATTAGAGAAAGCTTGTTGAGGCTGTATTCCATACCGGTTGACAAAGCAGCAAACGTGATGCCGGCATCTGTCGCAGTTTTTTTAAGCTGCAGGGGGTCATACCGGGCTGGCTCACGCAGATGCAGTTCTACCGCATCGTATCCGATATCAGCAATTTTCTGTGCATATAGATCAAAAGGTCCCTGAAAAACAGCCGGTTTGTCTGGTGTCAAAGATTCCAGTGAGCAGACAAGACCATAGCGAAACCGCGTTGAGTCATCCGGCCAGTTGCTTTTCCGGTGAAGATCGTCAGCCGACATAAAGACCCCCATTTATATCAAAGGCAATACCGGTCACGACTTCTGCCTCATCGCTGGCCAGATAGGCGACGGTATGGGCAATATGTTCCGGTTTGCAGATTTTGCCGATAGGAATTTTGGCCAGCAGGCCATTACGCTGTTCGTCTGACCACTGCCTGATCATCGGTGTCTCGGTGGGTCCGGGACAGATGCTGTTGACTGTAATGCCATACGGCGCATACTGGCGTGAC
>SLHU01000260.1 GCA_007135995.1 Clostridiales bacterium
ATCAGGCTTTTTCCGCATCATGCCCTGACCGGCTATGAGCATGGCACCATCACTGTTTTCTGGCATAAGCGAAAAATTGAGATAACAACTTTGAGAACAGAAGCAGACTACAGTGACAGCCGGCGCCCCGGGCAGGTTGCATTTCATGGTGATCTGGAATCTGATCTGGCCAGACGTGATTTTACAATTAACAGTATGGCCTGGCGCCCGGACCAGGGTTTGATTGACTTGTTTGGCGGTCTGGAAGATCTTGGTCAAAAAAGACTAAGATGCGTAGGTGATCCGGCCAGCCGTTTTTCTGAAGACGCCCTTAGAATGCTGAGAGCTGTTCGTTTTTCTATGGTGCTTGGGTTCGAACCGGAATCTGATCTGCTTCATGCGGCAGCTTCACACTCGAATCTGATCAGCAGACTGAGCAGAGAACGAATCTGGACTGAACTGAAACGGCTCGCAGTCGGCGCTTATCACGAAGTGATCAGCATGTACAGTGGTACGGGTGTTGTCAGGCAGGCACTTTATTCTGTACTCGGCAAGAAGGCTGATGATGGCCGGCTATGCTTTTATCTTGGCAGATATAGCGGACCGGCCCTGAGACAAGAGCAAATTGTACCTTTTTATATCATCATCCTTGGAATGGCATCCGGTTATGCAGGCGGCGCGCCTGTGCAGCATGATACGTGCAATCTGGAGATGTGTCTGAAAGATTACAGCCATGAGCCGTACAGAAGACAGGTCAGACAACAGCTGATTTCAGAAAGCCGGCTCTCCCGGACAGAGGCTTCTTTGACAACTGCGGTCTTATACTGGATGCACCTGGTTTTTGGCCTGATGAAGCATATGCAGCGTGATGCGGCGGTTCAAAATGGAGGCCGGCACAGGCATGATCTGATCAAACAGGATACGAGTCAAAAACTGGTGTCAAGCTTAGTCTTATTATGTCGTGAAACCAGAAAATCAAAAGAGGCGCTGCTGCTGTTTGCTCAACAGACATTGTCACTTTTCAGCAGATTTCTCAGTCTGCATGCGTCCGATGATAAAGGCACAGAGAGCAGGCTGTTGGAAAATGCCGCCTACATCAACCAGATGCTCGATCAAGTGAGGATCAGCCAGATCCCTTTGTCATTTGCTGATCTCGCGGTGAGCGGAGAGGATCTCATCAGCATAGGTTTGTCACAGGGACCTGAGATACAGCAGGCTTTAAATACAATGCTGGCACATGCAATTGACTTCCCGGAAGATAACCAGCGGTTCAAACTGATAAACTGGTATAAAAACCTGATGGACATTTGAAAGAAACCTGTCATATTGCTGTCAATATGACTATGATATAATGATAGCCGTATTGAGCAGTCTGACACTTAAATCGACTGCCGGGCCCGGACGAAGCATCTTGTTCATTAAGGGTTTGCGAATTTTTTTAGGAGGCCAATTCTATGGCAAAATCACCTCGCGCTGCGTTAACCCGCATGGCGACTACCATTAACCTTAAAAATTATCCTGCTTCTGGAGCAGATGCAGGTTTTTATCTTGATGGCCGTATTTCAGGACAACGTGAAAAAAAATCAGCCGATATCACGCTTGACAGAGAAGACCGCGGCTTTTTCTTTTCTGTATATGCTTCGCTGGCCGGCAACCGGTCACCAGAAAGCGCAAAATCCAGAACACGAAATGCGCTGGATCGGATTATGAGTGATGTCAAACAGCCGGGCCGCAATATAGATGCGGAAATTAATGAACTGGCTGAATGTGCCGTTAATGTGGCAGGCCGCATTACACTTCAGCATGACAACATAAGCCAGCCCTATTTTGCCGGAGTTGTTGTTCGCGATTCGGAATTAGCCGCGGTAACAATGGGCAGCGGCTGCGCCTACTTATATCGTGGGGACATCCTTTATCCGCTGACCAGTGATGATTATCCGCTTGAGGCAATCGATATGAGCGGGAAGCCGGTTAATGGCATAGACATCTATTGTGCCGGTGTCGCGGGAACTGTCAGGTATTCAAATATCGCACAGCTGCAATTGGATGATTGTGTAATTGTCTGCAACAGTGAAGTGATGGAAGTGTTGGGACAACGCGAAATGCTTCGGCTGCTGTACGAGGCTGATGATCAGGCTGACGCGGCCGGCATGATTATGGCGGAAGCGTCCAGCAAGCTTCCGGGTGTGCCAATGCAGCTGATGATCGGTTTTGTAGAGAGCATTGTCTCTTCAGACCGCTCAGGCCGATTTGGGTTTAGCCGCGGCCAGATTGAAAATGCTGCAAACCGTCAGACCGCTCCTTTTGCACCTGTCAGCGCTGCTGCCTCAGGCAAGTCCGCCGATGCATTGTCCGGGTCCGGCCCTTCAGCTGCTGCAGCCGGTACGGCTAAAGCTGCCGGCAGACAACAGCAGCCGCCCGTTCCTCGTGATCGTTATGACGGCTATCCAGACCAGGAAGTCCTGTCAGATGAATATGATGAATCAGTAGAAGATGAATTTGAAGATTCGTTTGAAAACAGCAGCCGCGGCCGAAAAATCGCATTTTATCTGATTATCGCAGTCGTTTGCATTGGCAGTTTATTTGCCATTTACAACATGCTTTTCGGCGGAAGAGACGACGAAACATCAGTAACAACAACGACAATTGCCGCTGTCACTGAAGAGGAGAATGTGACACCAACAGATGAGGACAACCCGCAGGCAACGGGAAATCCAGATGAAACCGGTGACTCAGAGAATACTGACCCTGCAGATGATACGGGTGATCCAGACGAAACAACCGCTGATACGGAGGCACCCGCTGAAGAAACGACTGCCGCAGAAACGACCGCTGAGGAAACAACTGCCGCAGAAACGACCGCTGAACAAACAACCGCCGCAGAAACAACCACTGAGCAAACGACTCAGGCACCGGCAGAAACAACTGCTGAAGTCAGTTTCCCTTATACATATGAAGTTGTTTCAGGTGATCTTCTGGGAGCTATCGCCCGTAATTTCTATGGATCGGACGATTCTGAAATAATAGATCGTATTGTCGAGGCAAATGATCTTGAAAACCCGGACGCCATATTCCCGGGGGATATTCTGATTTTACCTGAAATACCCTGATGATCGGCTGACTTCTATAATGATCAGGTCATGATGTGTAAAAACAACTGTGCCGGTTTCTATCAGCAAATCCTCCCTGATCAGTGATGCAAACTGCTCTGACTCGCCCTCTTCTGCCGCTTCGGTGTGACCGAATTTAGTGCGTTCAAGATTTCCGATAATAATATAACGAATATCATACCGGTCGATCAGGTAGTTTCTGTCGCCCTGATCGTCGGTTATATACCTGCTTTCAACATCTTCCTGACGCGGCAGCACAACACTGCCATATGCGTTGGGTGTGTCGCGGCTTGTCCGCCAGAGCCACTGGTGTGTCTGCCATCCGATCACGGCAGGCAATCCGGTGAAAGCAGATATCCGGCAGTAATCGGTATAACTGTCTC
>SLHU01000148.1 GCA_007135995.1 Clostridiales bacterium
CAAAGCACAGATTACCTGTGTATGGGATGAAGACACAGACAGAGGCAGAAAATGGGCAAAGGATTTGGGTGTTGGTTTTGAGTCAGACCTTGCTGTGCTTCTTGCCCGGAATGATGTGGACGCGGTTGTTATTGATACACCTACCAGTGATCATGAGAAAGTGATGATCGCGGCAGCGAAGGCCGGAAAACATATATTTACAGAAAAGGCGATGGCACCCACGCTGGCTGAATGCGATAAGATCGCCCAGGCTGTCGCTGACAATAACGTGAAGTTTTGCATATCATATCCGAATCTGACATCCTCTTTAGCACAATTTTCCAAACAGCTCATTGATGAAGGCTTGCTGGGCCAGATTCATTATATGCGGATGCGGGATGCTCATCAGGGCTCTTTGCGCGGTTGGCTGCCAGATTACTGGTATGATACAAAAAAGGCCGGTGGCGGAGCGATGATGGATCTGGGTTGCCATCCTATGTATACGGCTGCTTATCTCCTTGGAAAACCAAAGAGAATCGCCTCTATGTTTAATACTAATTATTGCCCTCCGCCGGCAGATGACAACGCGGTATCTGTTGTTGAGTTTGAGGGCAACACGATTGCCGTATTAGAAACATCCTTTGTATCACCTTATCAGGCGAATTGCTTTGAACTGCTGGGAACAGAAGGCGCGCTTATCTCAGTTGACGGCAAAGTTAAGTATCGCAGTGACAAGCTGGAAACAAAGGGGTGGATTATCCCTGATAAACTGCCTGAGCCCTTGCCCATGGCGATGGATGTCTGGTTTGACGCGATCCTGAACAATACAGACATTCCATATGATACAGATAAGGGTAAAGCTTTAACCCAATTGCTGGAAAACGCTTATAAGTCGCATAATGAACAGAAAATTATCAGTCTATGAAGTGGGGTAAGCATTTCATTTTTAGCAAAACGCGGTACTGATGAGATAGTGTCATAAAAGACAGGAATTTTTAGATAAATTAATTACATACACATAATAACACCAAAAAAGATCCCCTGCTAAAGGGGATCTTTTTGGTGCTGCTCGCAGAGCGCGGTATTAATCATTGAATTAATTGATGACGAATCACGAATACTTTTTCTCAAATGCCGACAACTTTTTATTTGTCTTGGTTATCTGCTGATAAACCGCGTCGCTGAATTTATGTTTGCGTTCATAGGTATATAGCCCGTTTTGTTCCTGCTCAACGTCTGTCAGCTGTGTATAGCATAAAGCACAGATGCGCGGATTATGCAGCAGCGTTTCAGTCAGACTGGTGTAGCGCTGGGCAAACTCAGCTTCGCTTGCGGGCTGGTTTCCGTAACCCCAGGCATCTTGCTGGTTCTTGTTCCATGAAGCGCCGCCATATTCACTAACGAAATAGGCTTGGCCTTCATATTTTTGCCGATCAGGATAAGTCACATACGGATCACCGCCATTTGCCATCGCCTTGAATTTCTCAGCGAAAACAACTATGTCCTGCTCATAATCGTGGACATCGAAAATATCTGTCTGAACGTGATAGTTTCCGCTGGTATCGATAACCGGTCGTGAAGGATCCGCCATCTTTGTGACCAGATAAATTTGTCTGATGACATCATCATATTGGCGTTTGCCTTTCTGGTCCCATGTCTCATTAAAAGGGCACCAGCCGATAATTGAAGGATGGCTGATGTCTCGCTTGATGATTTCCAGCCATTCCGGTAGAAAGTTAGTTAACGCACCGGCATGGGTTACATCAAGCCCCCAGCTGCCTTGTTCACCCCAGACAAGATACCCCAGTTTATCTGCCCAGTAAAGAAAACGCGGCTCAAAAACTTTCTGGTGTAAACGAGCGCCATTAAAACCAAGCCGCATCGACAGTTCAATATCATTTTTCAGCGATTGATCATCTGGCGCGGTATAGATCCCGTCGGGATAGAAGCCCTGGTCGAGAATTAGCCTCTGAAAGACGGGCTTATTATTAATATAAAGACCCTCCGGCCGCAGCTCGAGATCGCGGAAACCGCAATATGACTGAACCTGATCAATCACCTCTCCGCTGGTATTTGTCAGGCAAAGCTCAAGATTATATAGGGAGGCATTGCCAGGTTCCCAGGGTTTCAGTAATTTTGAAGTACTTTCATCCGCATCTAAACAAAGAGATTGAAGTCCAGATTGAATGGCCACTTTTTTCTCAATCAGAATATTTTTCGTTTTAGGATCAGTGAGGCGAGCTTCAAGCTTCATGTCTGGCATAGCTGAGTTCCTGCTTAACCCCTTATCACAAAGAGTGACATCAAGATTTACCATTTTGTTCTTCCAGCTGGCTGCAATTTTCATATCCTCAATATATGTTTCCGGAACAGTTTCCAGCCAGACTGTCTGCCAGATACCTGTTGTTCTGGTATACATGCAGCCATACGAATGGTACTCCGGACTTTGTTTGCCAGTTGGCTGTTTCCCACTCCGGACGTCATCAAAAGCACGAACCGTCAGGATATTCTCATCACCGGTTTTGACACAGTGTGTAATGTCAAAGGAAAAACTGCTGTATCCGCCTTTATGGGAGCCTACATGCTGTTCATTAACCCATACGTCGCATTGATAATCAACAGCCCCAAAATGAAGGATAAGCCGTTTGCTTTTCAGATTTGCCAGCTCAATCACTCTTCTGTACCATACAGCGGCAACAAAGTCTTTACTGTTGATTCCTGAAAGTGAAGATTCCGGGCAAAAAGGAACTGTAATGGAGAGTGGATAGTCAGCGTCCTTCAGATGCATACCACGTGCTATACCGCTGGCACCATGATCAAAAGCGAAAGACCACATGCCATTAAGATTTTGCCACTTTTCTCTTACCATCTGCGGACGAGGGTATTCGGGCCTGGGAATTATTTGATTCATGAAAACCTCCTGGAAAAAATATGAAAACATGAATATAAGAATAAATAAGATTAGTCGTCTGGCTCAGGTTCGATATAACGAGTCGAACTACCTGCCTGACTACAATCATACATGTTTATATTATAGTAGATGAAAACGTCCAATACGTTTATTATATTAAATAGAATGTGAGGAATATTATATGTATGAAGATATAAAATACGTCACTCCTGAAAATAATTATCCATTTGCGGTTGAAATGGCAGGAATCTCTTATTGCGATGGCAGTTATCATATCAGAAGAAAAAACGCGGCTGTAACAGTTATTGAGTATATTATCCGCGGTACGGGTACCATTACACAGGACGGACAAAAAGCAAGTGCTTCTGAGGGTGATGTCTACATGCTTCATCAGGGACATGATCACGATTACTATGCTGACGAAGATCATCCGTGGGTAAAAATCTGGTTCAATATCAGTGGTCCTGTTGCTCAGGCCCTGCTCTCATCCTATAAGCTTGATTATGTTAATCTGGTAAAGGATTGTCCTGCGAATATCAGGCAAAGATTTGAATCATTA
>SLHU01000055.1 GCA_007135995.1 Clostridiales bacterium
TCTCATTCCACATTCCTCCTTGACACTAGCAGATATAAAATGGCCATTCTGACCGCCAGTCCGTTCGTGACCTGCTCCTGAATTACCGACTGCGGGCTGTCATAAATATCGCTTGGCATTTCAACCCCGTGATTACACGGTCCCGGGTGCATGATCAGCGCGTCGGGACAGGCCAGATCCAGAAGCTTTCGATCGACAGCGAAAAAACGCGCATATTCGCTGACTGAAGGAATCAGCCCCTTTTTCATCCGCTCCAGCTGCAGCCTGAGACCCATGACCACATCAGCCTGCTCAGCAGCCTCTGAGTGGCTGTCACAGATGTGCAGCCGGTCACGGTCTATATGCTGCGGCAGCAAGGTCTGCGGGCCTGCCAGCCGGACCTCAGCCCCCATCTTCTGCAGGCCGTAAAAATTGCTGCGGGCAACGCGGCTGTGCACGATATCACCGAGGATCGCCACTTTCAGCCCTTTGAGCGTGCCTTTATGTTCACGCATCGTAAACAGATCGAGCAGCGCCTGAGTAGGATGCTCGTTCATGCCGTCACCGGCGTTGATCACACTGGCATTGATCCGCGGCGCGATAAGATGCGGAGCGCCTGACTGATTATGGCGCATGATCAGCACATCGGTTGCCATATGATCAATGGTCATCGCGGTGTCTACCAGCGTCTCCCCCTTATTGATACTGCTGCCGGATGAAGAGACATTAGCCGAGGAGGCACCCATGAATTTCGCTGCCATCTCGAAAGAAAGCCGTGTGCGTGTGCTGTTTTCATAAAACAGCGTGATCACCGATTTCCCCTGAAGATGCGCTGTTTTTTTGCTGTTGGCGCTCAACACCATTTTCATTGTTTTCGCTGTATCAAGAATCAGGTTAATCTCTTCAGCTGTCAGCTGTTGTATGCCAAGTAAATCTTTGTTTAACAGACGCATGCATCAGTCCTCCTGTTCCAGATCGCCGAGAACAACATGGTCAAGGCCATCTTGCTCTTTTATCCGGACATGAACAATTTCACTTCGGGAAGTCGGTACGTTTTTTCCAATGTAATCCGCCCTGATCGGCAGTTCCCGGTGGCCGCGGTCAATCATAATGGCCAGCTGGATCATTTGGGGCCGTCCCAGATCGAAGATCGCTTCTATGGCCGCCCGGCAGGTTCTTCCTGTATAAAGCACATCATCAACCAGTACGATTTTTACATCATTGACCGAAAAGGGCATGTCAGTACCATTTACGACCGGGTGTTCAGCAAGCATGCTCAGATCATCGCGATAAAAAGTAATATCAAGTATGCCAACCGGCGGCCGGTGACCTTCGATCGCTTCGATCTTATCTGCAATCCGTTCTGCCAGTGGAACGCCCCGGCGCTGAATGCCCACCAGATAAAGTTTATCGAGCCCTTTATTGCGTTCCAGAATCTCATGCGCAATTCTGGAAAGTGCCCGGTCAATCATCGACTCATCCATCAATACTGCCTTTTCTTTCATACAGCCTCCTTATCCCTTTTGCCTGGTCTGCTGCGTACATCCAGCGTTTTTCGGTTCGGCTTCCTTGTTAAGCACATCTGTTTTTATACCCGTTTATTCCTGGATACAGATACAGGTTTCATTACATCAAAAAACCCCCTGCCTGACAGCAGAAGGTCCACAAAACGATCGCGGTATCAGATGGTCTGTCCCCTTAAAAGATCCAGTATCTTGCTGGTTCTTCTCCGGCAGCTGCTTTTCGGCGGTTCGATGGTCTGTCCATCAAAGGTCTTATCCTTCGCGGCAGCTAAGCCGGTGAGGATCCGCTGTGCCTGAAAAGTTTCCGGACAATCTGATCACTTTCTATTTGCAACCCTTCCAGCCTCTCAGGACTGATTAAAAGGTTATCTTTTCAAACAGCATAAACCAAACAAAAAAAGATTGCAAGAAAATAATTTGCTGCGGGCCCATGATGCATCATGCTCTGCATCATCGAGATTAATGGCATCAGCTGCTGCTGCTGCGGCGTGATCGGAAATAAAGAAAGATGAATTCGGCAGATTCACTGCAGATAAAAGCGATGGCACCAATAATGGCCGCATTGGCCGGTGCGAGAAAAATCAGAATAGCGACACTGACTAAAATGGTAAACAGATTAATCGCCTTGCCTTTCCAGATATGAATTGTTTGGCGTCGCTTCATCAGCATTCCCCAGTAATATTCGCGCGCAGCCATCAGGAAAGGCAGCAGGCACATCAATTTAAGTACATCTGCTGCCAGTATGCTAACCTGATGACTGGTGCCGATCAGTTTAGTCAGAATCAAATAACCCAGATCAGTAAAAGCAATCAGAAAGAGTACAACAGCGGACGTTAAAGCCAGCAGCAAAGCAAATTTCTGAACGCTGCGCTGGTTGCTCCTGCCATCTTCATCGATGAAATTTAACGGCACCTGGTGAAACATAATAAAAGGGCTAAGGATAATCATGCCCAGGCTCCAGGCGACAGCAAAGACTGATATAGACAAATCCGGCTCGCTGGTTCGCGCAAGTCCGCTGTTGATAATCGGCATGATTGTGGTTTGAATCAGACGGGTTACAATCAGCGGCAGATAAAAATAGATAATAGTAGTATAGGTCAGTCTGGCTGAACGGGGTTTTTTTGATTGTTCTTTTTGCAGTTGATCCAGTTTCTTATTAAAGCTACCCACCAGCAGTATATTGCCAAGCACCATAATGGCTGCTTCAATCGCCACGCCCCCGATAAACATGAGGCTGGCCAGATAAGCTGGCGGCAGAGCGCTCATCTGATCGATAAAGATAATGAAAATCAGAACGTAAATGATGCGGATTATTGAGGCGATCGTGATCAGTGGCGCGATACGGAATTTAAGCGAAAACCCGACAAAATAGTCGCGGATGGCGACCATGATGGGAAAGAGAAAAAGTATATGCAGCATCAGCACAGCCTGGTCAAGTGTTTTGCCGGCA
This sequence comes from Clostridiales bacterium, assembly GCA_007135995.1. GTDB lineage: Bacteria > Bacillota > Clostridia > Saccharofermentanales > UBA5734 > SLHU01. The sequence goes on from SLHU01000055.1 coordinate 2,953, forward strand.
AGGCCCATAACGGAACCGAAGATCAGGCGGGAAAGACCACTGAAAGCGGTTATCCCCAGCAGCAAAATGACCGAAGCTGAAACCAGAAGCAAAAACTTAGTTGTTATTCGCAGATTGCCCCGTCGATCAATCAGAGCGGTAACGGTCTGGCGGATCATTGTAACCGGGCTTTGAAAAATGTGCATTAAGCTTTTTGCCACAGCGAAGGCCGCGATCATAACTTCCGGATCAGGCAATCGGGCCAGCCCGGCATTAAACAGTGAATGAGAGATAATGATCAGAAAAGAAGTAATCGCAAGGGGCAAGAAAAAAAGAAGCTGTTCACGAACAGTCAATTTTGTCTTTCTGTTAATGGCTGTAGATTGTATCATCAGCTGCAGCTGTCGCCGCCAACCTCCTTGTTGCTCATTGTGCATTAGCGTCTATTATAACCAAAAGGGGTCTGGGGAACAAATAGGGCTAACAGCAACCATATTCGAGAGA
>SLHU01000238.1 GCA_007135995.1 Clostridiales bacterium
AATCTGCACTGCCGGCGGCAGGACAAGAGCCCATATACTGTTGAGTAAACCGGTGAAGCGGACAATCATATAAGTCGGGATCAGGCCGCCGGAAAAAAGCATCGCAAAGATAAAGATCCAGATAACAACGCTTCGTCCCCTGAACTGTTCTTTATACTTGGACAAAGGATAGGACGCCAGCACAATCATAATCATACTAAATGAAACACCAAGAAGCACGCGAAGGCCCGACACCCGCATGGCCTGCCAAAACGCGCTGTTTTTGAGAATAAACTCATATGATCTTAAAGTGAAGTTAACCGGCCTTAGCAGCACCAATCCGGCACTGACCGCCGGGCTGCTGCTGAGGGATATCGCCAGGACCTGTGCAACAGGCACCAGGCAGATTACGCCGTATAAAATGAACAAAACTGCATTGAAAACTCTGAATATTTGTCTTCCTATAGACCGGTCTACCATGTCAATCTCCTATCCTAATTCTGGTTTTGCTTAAAATTCATGCCGCAGTCAGGATCGCCATAAATTGTCTGCTTGTTTCAGAAAACCCTGTAGTTCGCTTTCTTGTAAGCCAGATAGTAAGACAACGAGATCAACAGCAGACTTGTCACCGAACGGAACATACCCACAGCGGTTGCAAGAGAGTACTGTGCCTGCTGCAGTCCGGCCCGGTAAACCCAGGTGTCAATCACGTCACCTGTCGAGTAGACCGTTGGGTTATAAAGATTGAGAATCTGGTCAAAACCCGCGTTGAGGATATAACCCAGGCTTAAAATGAGCATAATCACAATCGTTGACATCATCCCCGGCAATGTGACGTACCAGGTCTGCTTCAGCCGGCCGGCACCATCCAGAGAAGCAGCTTCATAAAGACCCTGGTCAATGCCGAGAATCGCGGCCAGAAAAATAATCGTACCAAACCCGGTTATCTGCCACACCTCAGTCCAGACAAGCACCCAGGGGAAAATTGATGGTGTAGAAAGAAAACGGACCGGTTCCATGCCCAGCGCGCCAAGCATGATGTTGAACAGACCATCTGACGCCATGAAATCTTTCATGATACCGCCGAGGATCACCCACGATAGAAAATAGGGATAATAGATAATCGTCTGAATCGTCCGTCTGAACGGTTTGCTGCGAATTTCATTTAATAGAATCGCGACCAGAATGGCAGCTGCGGTGTCAAAGATGATCTTCAGTGAGGCGATATAAAACGTGTTCCATATCACCCGGCGGATTTCCGACAGGCTAAACATCCTGCGAAAGTGGAAAAGACCAACCCATTCAGAACCAAAAAACCCCTTGATCGGTTCAAAACGCTGAAAAGCCATGATCAGCCCGAACATCGGGCCATAGCTGTAAATCAGCAGCAACATCAAAGGAGGCAGGATCATCAGATAAAGGGGAATTTCACGACGCAGCTTGTACCGGTTGAACATATTATCAATACCTCTGAAATTGCGGCTGGGCTCTTTTTGAACCCAGCCGCCTGCTATGCCATTCGTCTCTTAGTTTTGTTCAAACCATGCTTGAATACTATAATAATCATTGTCAGCAAACCACTGGTCGAGTTCCTGCTTGGCAACATTGTAATAAAGTGCGTCATACTGCTCAAGGAATGCGTCAAACTGAGTGATGTCCGTGTTGCTGCTAACAACATTAACGATCATTTCATCATAAATTGTTTTGACTGTGGACGCATTATCGAGCATATGCTGGGTGGGCTCGCCTGTGTATTCGTTCATTTTCATCGTTTTCTGAATAATGTTCTGATGGACGACTTCCATACAGCCGACAGACGTGTACGAGCGGTATGAGGGCCAGCCTGAAATGTCTTTTCGCTCAGCATAATCAATCACCTGGTCGTAAAACAGCTGATATGCCTCACTGAGGACACTGGTGTCACCCGTTTCAAAAGCTTCGGAGATAGCCAGATAACCGGTGTAGTTCCAGGCGGGATCGCCGATCGTCAAAGGATAAGCCAGGAATATCTGGTTGTTGTCTTCCGGCCAGACGTTAAACTCTGAAAACCGCATCGTCTCGGGATTGTTGTTCAGGTCATGAAAAAGGTTGCTCATTTTAACCAGGGCTTCCGGATTAGAAAAACCCTTCGTAACGACGTTGATGCTGGATATACTGATCGCGTTGGCAGGTGTGCTGGCTGTGCCGCCGTCTGCACCTGGAATTTGAATCGGAACCCAGTCAGCATTCGGATCAAGGTCAAGACTCATGTTTAAAGGCCACCAGGCATACCACAAATGTCCAAAAACAATTCCGGCGCGACCTGAAACAAGATCTTCATGGTAGCGTGCCTCGTCAAAGGTCAGATAATCAGCATTGATATACCCTGAATCATAATAATCTTTCAGCCTGGAGATTGCATCGCGTGTCTTATCACGCTGCTCCGCACCGAACATGCCGCATTGCAGACCCTGGCTGCCTTCAGTGATGAATATGCCAGGATAAACATCAAACATATTGAAAAACGCGGCTGGTGCGCCCCACTGCCATGCACCCTGGCTGCCGCCGCTGTAAGAGAAAGCGTAGGTATCGGCCTGTCCGCTCTGGTTCGGGTCATCCTCGACAAAAGCACGCATCACGTTTTCCAGCTCACTTAAATTCGAGGGTGTATCAAGGTTCAGATTTTCAAGCCAGTCTGCACGGATCCAGAGCATTTCGGAAGAATCCTGATACGAGTAACCGCCCGGTATACCGTACAGCCGCTCTTCATGAACAGCCATCCTCTGCAGCGGTAAAAAATCACCGGAAAGAAACGTTTTTGAATACTGACTTGCATATTCTACAACAGCGTCTGTCAGATCCTCCAGTAGTCCGGCCTCATAAAGCTGATTGAACTCTCTTCTATTGACCGCCATCATGTCAGGCAGATCACCTGAGGTCATCATCAGATTAAATCTTTCATCACTTTGTGCACTGGGACTGGTCCATAAAAGACTGTAGTCAACATTAAGAATCTCGTTCCATGTCTGGGTATAGATGTTGTTGCCAATATCCTCACCCTCGGCAAACCAAAAGCCTCCGTCATTGCCTCTGTGGATGGTCGAAACCTCAACCGTCTCATCGTATCTTCCCAGAGGATCACTGACAGGTTCGGCATCGGCGCTGATATCATCCAGTGTATATGCCTGATCTGTTTCATCAGGTTGCCCTTCAGTTGCATCAGATTGTTCTTCCGTATCATCGGGCTGCTGAGCAGCGCTGGTCGTTGTTTCAGAATCTCCATTTTGCTGTGTTGCGTTGTCACCGCAGGCAGCAATTGAAACGAGCATAGCGGTACATATGGAGATCAGCAGTGTTTTTTTTAGCAGGGTAAACATACACTCCTCCTGTAAGTCTTTGATTTTTAATCAGAGCTTGACTTTTGGTTAATTTTTACTTTGATCAATAGCATCTGCTTCAGCTAAGACTA
>SLHU01000071.1 GCA_007135995.1 Clostridiales bacterium
AGTACCTGGAATATCAGCAAGACCAGATAACTGAGGACAATCAGCACACCGGGCAAAACGATGTTAATATTCAAGGTGTTCAGCAACTCAAGGATCAGCAGCTGAAAAGCCGGTGCCAGAAAAAGCGGCAGGAGCGGCACTTTAGCGAAAATTTTTCTGACCGGCTGCAAAGGCAGAAACAAGAGCGCGGCTACCGTCAGCAGCAATCCGATCGCCGCCAGCAAACCCTCCCTGTTAAAACGGGTATAGGTCAGCAGCATGGCAAGTGCCACACCTCTTCGCTGACCATTAGCCACCAGCCGGTTTTCAGAAGCACTGATTGTATGAACAGAAAGCAGCTGCTGCTCCTGAAGCTGATCGATGGTCAGCTGAAGCTCCAGCACATCGCCTAAATCGTAATGACTATATGAAATCGGGATGATCGTGCTGGTATAGGGATTTATATCATAACCCGTCAGTTCAACAGAAAAGGCGTCATCCTGTTTTTCAGGATGAATCACCGACAATGTCATGATCAGCTCATCCGGCTGATCTATTCTCACCGGCGGATCAAAAGAAAGCCTGATCTCGGAAAAGCCTTCTCGCTGCGGTGTAAAAGGCTGCACAAAAGAATCACCCTGACGAAGCCGCAAAGGCAGATAATCACCTACACCGCCGGGGTCCACCCATTCTTCCTCAAAAAAGGCGGGCCAGGCCATGAAAGACAAGACGACCACAATAATCAGGGCTATTATGCGCACCAGCCAGGCCTTTGTCCTGCCTGTGTTTACCTTTTTCATAAATCCATCTATCTTCTGCTTGCTAAAAGCTTCTATCATGCAATCACCTCTACTGTCAAAGCTTCTGCCAGTTTTCTTATCTAACAGAATTTTGTCTTTAAACTCATTAAATCAACATTCAACGAAATCGCCTTCATTCTAACATGTTTCAGCTAATCTTTGAAGTTTCCGGGAATCAGCCATGCTTTCTAAGCTGTCTTCAGTCTGCAGCGGCCACTGTCTGCGGGCTTTATGTATGCTGAAAGACTTCCTGAATTCGAAAGCAGATCCGATCAGGACAAGCGACTTAACAGACCCGATCAAGACAGCTTTCTTATCTGATCCGAGCAAAACAGCCTTTTTATCAATTTGTCAACAAGTTGTCAATGACAATATACATTATTTGTTGCCTATTCTTACCTGCATATGGTACAAATAGACTATCTCTTTATCAAACTGACGCACACAGCACGGAGGTGTTCATATGACCCAGCCCATCAGCCGCCTGGCTATGCTGATGCAGTTACTGGACGTAACGGGAAGAGAGATGGCCGCGGCCCTGCACGTTGATCATTCTCTCGTCAGTAAATGGAAAAACAATCACCGGAAAATACCGGTGCGGATGGGTGTTATCAGCCGGGTTGCGGATTTTTTGATTGAATCGGACATGAAAAAAATAAGAAGTGTTATCTATCCTTTACTTGTACGGTCAGAAAATCCCGATATCCATCTGAACAGTCTTGATCAGCGTTCTATGCTTGATTTGCGTCAGAAACTGGTTGCCTGGCTTCAGGATCAGGCACCGCTTCATCATCAGGCCCATCATCAGGCCCAGCCGAATCATTTTACACAGTATTGGCAATCCAAGGACCAGTATGTCTGCCCGATAGAGATTTTCCCGGGTGAGGCCGGCCGCAAAAAGGCGGTCCTGAATATGTTTGATACCGTTCTTGCCATGCCTTCAGATACGCAGCTTTGGGTACTGATTCAGGAAAACACTTCCTGGGTAGATAACGATCCGGTTTTTTCAGCTAAGCTTCACAGAAAAATCATCAGTCTGGTTGACAAAAAACAAAGTCTCCATATTATCTACTGGCTGGATCATCAGTCTGATATGATTCACGCGCTGGCACGTGAGTGGCTGCCGCTTCAGTTAAATCCTCAGATTCAGTCTTGGTACTACCCTAAATATGAGCCATCTTTAATGCCGATGGTCTTGTTTATTATCCCCGAGCACGCGGTGCTGGTTGGCACCTGTGCGGAAAAACATCCTGAAGCGATGCACAGCATGATTTTGCGGGATTCCGCCAGCATCATGAATTTTCAGTCTATTTTTGAATCATACCGGATGAAAAGCATGCCTCTGCTGGAAAACCACACCGAAGTCCGATGCAGTCAGCTCTATTTACAGCTTGTCAAGGCAGGTGCCAATCTGATCAATAAAAATATTTATGTGCAGACATCAAGTCCTTCAATAGTTCTGCTGCCAGGAGAGGTTTTCAAAAAACTGACCAGGCAAAATCAAATACTGTGCAGTGAAAGTTTTTTTTCTGATCGTACCGATGAATCTGTGTCTGATAAGTTTGACAATCAGCCCGGCGACCGCAAAGAAAACAAATGCCAGCAGCGGCATGTTTATCGGTTAAACAGCCTGATCCAGGCTTCACGTCAGGCAGAAACCACTGATCCTTTTTTTTCAATGGTCAGCGGCGAGACTGTCAGCATCAACCAGGATGATTTTAAGCATATTCTGCGGGAAATGGCGCATTATCTGCTGGCAGAGGATCACTACGAAATCGCTTTGCTGAATGATGATCAATATCAGCAGATTAACTGGCCCAATATTATCCATATATCCAATAATTTATTTGTCGCATGGGGAGATGATGAAAGCCAGGCCAGGCTTAGCGCCTGCGAAAGTACCATTATGCATGCACTTGAAACGCATATAAACAGCCGCTGGCAGCAGATCCCGCTGATATGCAAAGATAAAAAACGAGTGGCTGATCAGCTGCTTAGTTTATGTGAATAGGCTGCTGCGGTTCATCAGTCACTATTCATGTGAATAAGCAGCTGCCGGTTCATCAGTCACTAAACTGCGCTTTATAAAGTTCAGCGTAACGGCCTTTACGGGCCAGCAGCTGCTCATGACTGCCTATTTCAGACAGCTTACCGTTGTGCATGACCAGTATCTGGTCACAGTGCCGGATTGTTGATAAGCGATGCGCGATGATGATTGTTGTGCACTGTGATGTCACCTGTTCAATAGACCGCTGAATCAGCTGCTCCGTTTCAGTATCGATATTCGCAGTCGCCTCGTCAAGAATAAAGATTGAAGGTTTTCTCGCGATCGCCCTTGCAAAGCTCAGTAGCTGTCGCTGTCCGGCCGAAAAAGTACTGCCGCGTTCAGTCACACGTGTCAGCATGCGCTTAGAAAGACGGCGGATAAACCCGTCGGCATAAGACATTTTCAAAGCTTCCGCCACCTGATCGTCATCAATATGTTCGTCTCCAAGTCTTATGTTTTCTGCTATCGATCCTGAAAACAAAAAGACATCCTGGAGCACAATCGCGATCTGACGACGCAGATCACTCAGCTTATGCGCCTGTATGTCCATGCCATCCAGCAGAATACTGCCTTTTTGAATTTCATAAAACCTGAGCATG
>SLHU01000232.1 GCA_007135995.1 Clostridiales bacterium
ATGTCATTTCAGTATGTTGCGATACCGCCCGGACAGGATATGAATAACACGGCTGTAAAAGTCGTTCAGCAATCGTTACAGCCGGATATCCGGCAATAGGTTGGAGGTAACCACATGAAAAAGATTCCGATGAAAACGCCGCTCGTTGAGATGGACGGAGATGAAATGACCCGTATTATCTGGCAGCAGATCAAGGACATTTTGCTTGACCCTTTTGTTGATCTGAAAACAGAGTATTTTGATCTGGGGCTGGAACATCGCAACGCGACAGATGATCAGATTACGGTGGATGCCGCGAAAAGAACCCGGGAATTAGGGGTTGCGGTTAAGTGTGCCACCATCACGCCAAACGCGCAGCGCATGGATGAATATGATCTTAAGGAAATGTGGAAAAGCCCGAACGGCACCATCCGCGCGATTCTCGACGGCACAGTTTTCCGGGCGCCGATCATGGTCAATAATATCAGCCCCTTCGTCAGTTCGTGGGAAAAACCCATCACGATTGCGCGTCATGCGTATGGCGACGTCTATAAAAACTTTGAAATACTCATCGAAAAACCCTGCAAAGCTGAACTGCTGGTTACCACAGAAGACGGCAAAACCACAAAACAGCTGATTCATGATTTTGAAGGCAGTGGTGTTCTGATGGGGATGCATAATACCGATCAGTCAATCGCCAGCTTTGCCCGCGCCTGTTTCGAATACGCGCTGGATCTGAAGCAGGATCTGTGGTTCGCGACGAAAGATACAATATCTAAAATCTATGACCATCGTTTCAAAGATGTTTTTGCTGAAATTTACGAAAAAGAATATGCCGGTCAGTTTGAAGAGGCCGGTATAGAATATTTTTACACCTTGATTGACGATGCTGTCGCGAGAATTATGCGTTCTGAAGGCGGCATGCTCTGGGCCTGCAAAAACTATGACGGCGACGTGATGTCCGATATGATCGCGTCCGCCTGCGGCAGCCTGGCGATGATGACTTCTGTGCTTGTATCACCAGACGGTGTTTATGAGTATGAAGCGGCACATGGCACGGTGACACGCCATTATTACCGCTACCTGAAAGGTGAGAAGACATCAACCAATCCTATGGCAACCATATTTGCCTGGACCGGGGCGCTTCGCAAACGCGGCGAGCTGGACCAGATCAGCGAACTGTGTCAATTTGCCGATCAAGTGGAAAAAGCGGCGCTCGACAGCATCGAAGAAGGCATTGTCACAGGCGATCTGAAAAACCTGGTCACCAATGATGATGTACGGGTTGTCAATACGGAAGAATTCCTGAAAGAGATCGCAGCGCGTCTGGCATAACCCGGTTATAAACGTGTTTACCGGACGATAGAAGAATTATGAGGAGTATCACTATGAACGACTATGCTTCCTGGCAGCAACTTAGTGAGGGCAGCGACGATCCGCGTGACAGACAGATGCTGGAAATGTATCTGCAGCTGGAAACCAGCGGTTATGACCAGATTCTGAGTCAATATCCGCAGGTGATCAGCGGCACGGTTTCGTCTGTGGCTGATGAACTTGGATTTGGCCGGCAGCCGGTTATTTTCATGGGATTTCTGGAAGGGATGAATACCAGCCTTAAGACGCCGCTCGAGCTTGAGACGCTGGAGCCTGAATCTGAGATCAGTCTTGATCTGGATTTTGAGAAGCTTTATCGCAAGATGAATGAAGCCGACGCAGACTGGCTATATAAGCTCGACAGCTGGGAACTGGTGCTGCCGCTGGAACAAAGGCAGGCGATCACCAGAGAATGGCGCGAGTCAAAAATCATCCGGCGGGAAAAGGTTGGCAGAAACGATCCCTGCCCCTGCGGCAGCGGCAAAAAGCATAAGAAATGCTGCGGCAAGGGAGGCAGTGACTGATGGAAATGACAACTGTCAGGCGGCTTTACCGCGATACGGCATCTTATCTTGACCAGTCAATAACGGTTGCCGGCTGGATCAGGACCATTCGAGACCAGAAACAGTTTGGTTTTATCAGTTTAAATGACGGCACGTTTTTCCAGCCGCTGCAGATCGTGTTCTCACGGGAAACGGTTGGCGGCGATTACGACCGTATCGCCAGGCTGGGAAACGGCGCTTCGATTATCGTCAGCGGCAGACTGATCGCAACGCCTTCGGCGCGCCAGCCATTTGAGCTGCAGGCTGAATCGGTCGTGCTTGAAGGTGACAGCCCGCCGGAATACCCGCTGCAGCCAAAACGCCACAGCCCCGAGTATTTGCGCAGCATCGCTCATCTGAGACCGCGTACGAATTTGCTGTCTGCCGTTTTTCGTGTCCGTTCCGTCGCTGCCTACGCAATCCATCGTTTCTTTTATGAGCGGGATTTTGTCTATGTCCATACCCCCATCATCACGGCCAGCGACGCTGAAGGCGCTGGACAGATGTTTCAGGTCACCACCCTCAATATGAAACAGCCGCCGCTGGATGATCAGGGCAGGATTGATTACAATAAAGATTTTTTCGGCCGCAAGACAAACCTGACCGTCAGTGGCCAGCTGAGCGCTGAAGCATACGCGATGGCATTTAAGAATGTATATACCTTCGGGCCAACGTTTCGCGCTGAGAATTCCAACACACCCAAGCATGTCGCTGAGTTCTGGATGATAGAACCGGAAATCGCCTTCGCCGATCTGAAAGATGATATGATTCTGGCAGAAGCGATGATCAAGGAGATCATTCATTCCGTGCTGGATCAGTGTCCTGAGGAGATGGCTTTCTTTAATCAGTTTGTAGACAAAGGCCTGCTTGAACGCCTTGAATCGGTCGCATCCAGCACCTTTGCTGTGATGACTTATACGGAAGCAATTGATGCACTGCAGACATCAGGTCAGTCATTTGAATATCCTGTTTCCTGGGGCAGTGACCTGCAAACTGAACATGAACGGTATCTGACGGAAAAGCTGCATAAAAAACCCGTCTTTGTCATTGATTATCCTAAAGACATCAAGGCTTTTTACATGAAGCAAAATGATGACGGCAAAACGGTGGCGGCAATGGATTGCCTGGTGCCCGGCATCGGCGAAATAATCGGCGGCAGCCAGCGTGAGGACAACCTGGATAAACTCAGACAGCGGATCAGCGAAATGGATCTGGATGAAGCGCAGTACAGCTGGTATCTTGACCTTCGCCGTTTTGGCGGTACACGTCATGCCGGTTTTGGTCTTGGCTTTGAGCGTATGATCATGTATTTAACCGGTGTCAGCAACATTCGCGATGTCATTCCTTTCCCGAGAACACCCGGGAATGCTGAGTTTTAGGCTGACATCTGCCGGAACGCAGCTGCTTGAACACGAAAAAACGAAAACCTGCGGGCCTGCAGCACACGATTCTGCAATATCGCGGGTACATATGAACCTTTGATGAAACCGCACCACTCAGATTAAGTTCAGGTTCAGTGATGATACAATGTATCTGCCCGCTGTCAGGATGTGCGGACGAAAGACAGCACAATGATTGGAAAAATGAATGGTAATACAAGCATGTCAGCCTGAAAAACATAATCATTATGGCCAGCCTGATAAATTTAAGAATTTTAATGTATCGCGAGAAGCAGAAAACGAAGCAGGTGCGGGCAATCGGCAGCATAAGTCTGACGATCGCCCGAACCTGCATGACGACGCACAGCATCAGCTGCCGATTATTCTGGGATCAGGATCGCCGCGACGTTATGAGCTGATTCGCCGTTTCTGGCCGGATGCAGCCATAGATGTTAAAAAACCAGTGGTTAATGAGGCTGCGTTGATTCAGCGTCTGATCCCGCGATACTGCCTGAGAGATGTGGCTGGTCAGCTCACGCGCGCGAAAATGGAGGCGCTGAAGTCTGATCTGTCGCTGCCGGAAGAATGCATGGTTCTGACAGCTGATACCATGGTGATCGCTGACGGACAGATTCTGGGAAAACCGGCGGATGCACAGGCAGCGCGCATCATGCTGCGCAGCCTTTCCGGCAGAAAGCATATTGTGGTGACCGGGCTTTGCCTGGAAACGCATATACGCAAAAAAAAGCTTAGTCTTCAGGCTGTAGAACGGACAGAGGTCTGGTTTGGCAAGCTGGATGACGCCAAGATAGAATGGTATATACAAACCGGTGAACCTTTTGATAAGGCCGGCGCATACGGCATACAAGGCTATGGCGCCGCGTTTATCGAAAAGCTTTCGGGTTGTTATTATAATGTGATGGGATTGCCGGTCTTCAGGCTCATGGATCTGCTGCAGCAGACAGCAGACCATTTTAAATTAGATAAAAACTTATATCATATCCTGCCCTGGAACTGAAGTATCCCCAAAAGGGAGGTTCAGAAAGGATATGTCACAGACAAAAACCGAGTTGAAGCAAACAGCGATCAAGCAAAAACAGGCAGATGTGAATCAGACAACACAGGCAGCTGTGAGGCCTCATTCGCAGTCAGACAAAAGCATGCAGCCGCATCTGACCATGAAACATCTGCCGCCGGATGACAGACCAGTTGAAAAAATCCTGCATCAAGGGCCGTCGCAGCTTTCAGATGCTGAGCTGCTGGCCGTGATTATTCGCAGTGGTTCGCGTGAAGAAACCGCGCTTTCTTTATGTCAGCGGCTGCTCAGCGGCCAGGACGGCATGGCGCATTTAGCTGACCAGTCATTGGAAGAGCTGATGCAGCTTCAGGGCATCGGGCCGGTAAAAGCAACGCAGATTAAAGCCGCACTTGAAATTGGCCTTCGTATCAGCCGCTCGAGGGGGCAGCGTGGTCAGATCATTAAAACACCCGACGACGCGCTGATTCTTCTCGACGCAGAGATGCGCAATCTGCCGCGAGAGGAAATGAGGCTTGTTCTGCTGGACACCCGAAGCAGGCTGATAAAAATGTGCTGTGTTTCGCAGGGCGGCCTTTCAGCTGCCGTGATCTACCCCAGAGACTTGTTTCGTGAAGCGGTGAAAGCCAATGCCGCGTCAATGATTCTGGCACATAACCATCCGAGTGGTGATGCGACACCCAGCCAGGATGATATCGAGACCACTCAGCGAATTATTGATGTAGGTAATATGATGGGCATTCGGGTTGTTGATCATCTGATTCTTGCCCGCGGTGGATCCGTCAGTTTAAAGCAGCAAGGATACATCTGACTGAGCCTGAACCACATCGTCGGTCGCGAAACCGTGCTGACAGCGTCAGGAAGCCAGCCGCGTCATTGCGAATCGGCTTCCGCAGCCGCGAAGCGGCGAGGACCTGTCCGATGAGCATGATGCGGGTGGCGATCTGACGCCTGAACCTGAACCGCGGCGGTGCGGGGTTCACTTTTTTCATTATTTAAGGTATGATAAGCTGCAGATTCTTTCTTATCCGGCATGCCGTAGGGCAGCCGGAAACAAGCGCTTTATGGGGTGATCAGATTGAGCCGTTTTGTCAGGAACCAAGTATTTTTTCTGGTTGTCATCAGCTTGCTGCTGCTGGCTGTTATTATCTGGTCTTTTTTACCGGGAAGCCCGCTTAATCACCTGACAAGCCCTTTTTCCGCGGTTTTCACGCCTGTACAGGAACGGTTTAATGCTGCCGCTGACCAGGTCAGCGGCTTTTATGAGTCTTTAAATGAAGGGATGGCGCTGCGCGATGAAAACAGGGACTTGCGCCTTGAGAATGCAGCGCTTCGCAATCAGGTAGCACAGTTGGAAGAAGCCGGCAGACAATATGAGCAGCTGAAAGACGCGTTTAAGATGAAAGATCAGTTCGCCGGCTATGATCTGATCGGCGGCCGGTTGCTGACCCGCGAGATCGGTACCTGGTTTGATGTGTTCCGTATTGATGTTGGCACAACCGATGGCGTGACCGTAACTGAGACACTGACATTCGCGGTGGTTGACGCACAGTCCAACCTGATCGGAAGGGTTCTTTCTACTGATGCCGTATCGGCAAAAATCCTGCCTGTCCTGCATGAAGGGTTTGCTGTATCAGGCAAAGTCAATGAAGTGGGCGGCAGCCTGCTGCGTGTGCGCGGCGATATAGACCTTAAACCTCAAGGGCTTTGCCTGATCGACCAGATACCAGCCAACGCGACAATCGAGATTGGTGATGAAATCGTCAGCAGCGGCATCGGCGGGCTTTTTCCGGCGGGCGTTCCGATCGGCAGGGTTGTGAACGTAATTGAAGCGGATGCCCGCGACCAGCGGCAGGCCTGGCTTGAGCCCTACGCGCAGCTTGATGAGCTGGAGACTGTATTTGTGATGATTGGGAGAGCGGTCGAATGAGTTCCAACAAGGTATATCTGCGGGCCATTATCGTGTATGCTGCCTATATTGTGGTACTGTCGCAGCTGCAGGTCACTTTGCCTGAATGGTTTAATTTTTCAGGCAGTCGTCCCGATTTAACCCTGGTTTTAGTTATTCTAAGCGGCTATCTGTTTGGCCGCATGGACGGCGCGCTGGTGGGACTGGCTGCAGGATTTATGCGCGACATGTTTGCCGGCCGGGCGCTTGGCCTTGGTATGCTTCTGCTCTTATATGCCGGTCTTCTGGCCGCGCTTTTGCTGCGCCAGTCATTTCGGCGCAATATATTGCTGAGCTTGTTTCAGGTTGTCTGGATTACAGTTTTGTATGAGCTGGTTGTAACCGGCGTTGTTTTTCTGGTACCGATGCTGCCGGATGTCACTTATGAAGCGTCACATTTGTATGGATTAATGCTGCAGCGGCTGCCGGGACAGATCGGAGCGAATCTGCTGGCGGCAGTTCCGCTGGTATTACTGCTGCATTTTATGGGCCCTTACCGGCAAAAAAGCAGTTTTGAGGATAACGAAACAAGACGCCACGAAGCATAAACACTGCACGTGTCTGCTGCCGGATGTGTCTTAAAAACAAAGGCTGCTGACCAGGTGATTCAGACAGTCTGTAACATTTTACGATTTGTTTTGATCCTGTCTGATGCCAGATCAGCCTAGTCATGATAAGATAGAAACACGTGTTCAATAAGAGCAGGATGATCTGAAACCAACAATATGCAGATTATGCATCAGTTAAGGAACATAAAAACAAAGTCAGCTGACAGGGAGAAAGCCAAATGCCCTCATATAAAGATAAAAAGAAGAAATTCACCTATGGTCGACTCAGACATGATTCGTTTGTTTTTGATGATGAATCGAAAATCGCGATAGAAAAAGAACAAAAACCGGGCATTGCCGCCAGGCTGTATAAATTCTTTACCAGCCGCTATGCGTTGATCACAATCATTATCCTGATTTTCGGCGTGCTGATCTTTGTAGAGACAGCGCGGCTGCAGCTCAATCCCACATCCGCAGCCGGAATCAGCGAGTCGGTTGGCGTACCCCGTCAGCAGACCATCAAAGCCGCACGCGGTGATATTGTGGACGCTTCGGGCTTGCCGCTGGCCTGGACAGAACCCAGTAATAAACTTTTTTTAACGTATGCCGGCCTTGACCCGGAAGATTTAAATCAGCGGCTGCTTGACTTGTCTTATTTTCTGGAAGCATATGACATTGAGCCGCCAGAAAATCTGACCGATTATCTTGATCTTGAATATCCGCGCGGCAGTGTTAATCTCAGCGAAGCTGAGGGTACGCCTGTCTGGCAGGAATCCCTTGCGGAGATTGTTTTCTGGCAGAAAAGCCGCAACCTGTTTAATTTGCGTGATATAGAAAGGCGCGGTCAGGTTCGATTTGATGACAGTTTCGTTAAGATCAATCCGGACGTTTTTTATGACTATCTCTTGTATGAACTGTTTAAGATTGAGGATCCGGCTGCTGACAGTCATGTGTACAGTCAGGCAGACGCGTTTCGGATCATGAAGCTTCGCTACCTGATTTATGAAAATAACTGGGCCTTTATCAACGGCTCACCGGTTGAGCTGGCCCGCGATATCCCGGATGAAGTGATTCATGTGATCAATGAACAAAATTACCGTTTCATGGGTGTCATTTCCAGCCGTGAAACGGAGCGTGTTTACGGCGACCTGGTTCCTGATATCGGCCATGTGATGGGCTATGTGGGCCGCATCTCCGCACGCCAGTATAATGAGATGCAGCACCTGGGCTATGCCCATGACGCGATTGTCGGTCAGACCGGTGTTGAAGCGGTTGCTGAGCGCTATCTGGCAGGACAAGATGGTGTGAAGCCTTATAATATCTGGACTGTTGCTGAAGATGAGGGCATGTTTTATTCAGAGGCAATAGGCAAAGATCCTATTCCCGGCAATCATGTACGGCTGACCATTGACATGCAGCTGCAGCAGGTTGCACTGCGGTCGCTGGAACGTGTCATCGATGAGATTCGCAATAATGAGGAAGCTGATGCTTATCAGGACGCTGACGCAGGTGCGGTCGTCATGATTGATGTCAATACCGGCGCGGTTCTGGCGATGGCCAGCTATCCCGGATATGATCCCAATGATTTTCTGATCCAGAGCTGGGATGAAGACGCGGCTGACAGAGTTCAGACATACCTGAGTGATGATCACAACAAACCGATGAATAACCGGACAATGTCTGAGATATATGCGCCGGGGTCAACCTTTAAAGCTGTTACAGCGGTGGCAGCGCTCGAATCAGGCGCGATTACGCCTTCCAACAGTACGTATCACTGCCCCGGAACCATGGAAATCGGCGGGGTTGACTGGCGCTGTCTGGCCAGACCCAGAAGCGGACATGGCAACCTTGCACTCAACAGCGGCATGGCCACGTCATGCAACCTTTACTTTTTTCAGCTGGGCGTTGATACCACCATCGATAATATTAATGAGTGGGGCCGCCGGCTGGGCCTGGGTGCGCGAACCGGCATTGAACTGCCGGGTGAAGCGATCGGCTTCAGAGCCAGCCGCGAAACACACGAGCTTCGCCGTGTTGAAGTGCGTGACTGGAGTATTGCTGATACTTGCCAGGCATCAATCGGACAGTCATACAACAGTTATACCATACTGCAGCTTGCAGTTTACACGGCATCACTTGCCACCGGCTATCGCGTCACACCTTATGTGATTGCCGATGTAACCCGGCCAGACGGCACCATTGTTTTTCAAAACGAACCACAACGTTTTCATACGGGCATGCAGCAGTCTACGCTGGACGCGGTTCGCGCATCTATGGTAGCTGTCACCGCGACCAGTGAAGGAACGGCTTCCAGTGCGTTTGAAGGCTTTCCTATTTCAGTTGCGGCCAAAACCGGTACTGCTGAAACAGGGCTTGAGGATTTTTCTTCATCAAACGGACTTTTTATTGCCTACGCTCCGGCCGATAACCCGCAGGTTGCCGTTGCGCAGATTATTGAAAAAGGGCAGTGGGGATCCAACACCATCGCAGTTGCCCGGGATTTGTTAGAAGCTTATTTTGATATAGACAGACAAGGTGAGGCGGGAGACAGCATCCAACAGCCCGGCTGGCTTGATCCCGTCGCGTCTGACGAACCGGATGAGGATGATTCCACTGACATCGAGCCGGATGACTGAGGTTTCATCTTTGCCTGCATCTAGGCTGCCTGAAATATGCCTTTAAAAAGAAAAATCCTGACAGCACACTTAACGGTATAGCGCAGATGACGATCTGCGTGAAAGACAGGTGCATAACAGGTAAAGGCTCGGGCACGTCATTTTGTTCAGTGTAATACTGGCAATTTGTCAGCTTCGCGTGACAGATTATGTGCATTATTCAAAAATAAAACGTGAAGTCTTGTAACTCAATTAGAAGACAGTTAAAATAAGTATCGATTAGATCACCTGGAAGGTTGATCACTAACCTTACGACAGATATCAGAGGGGGTAACCTGGTGAACATTGTATTATTGGCCGACCATAGAAAGCATGAGCTGCTGGTGAATTTTTGCATTGCATATAGTCAGATTCTTAAGCATCATGATATGTACTCATTATTCAACACATCGCGATTGATTCGTGACGCTTCGCGGCTTGACGTGATTAGTCTTTCGACAGAAATATCCGGCAGTATTGACCAGCTGGCATCCAGAGCCATGTATAATGAAGTTGACGCGGTTATCTACCTGCGTGATCCCATGCTTGATACGTATGACGCGCCAAACGCACTGCTTAGAGCCTGTGATACAAACAGTATTCCGGTTGCAACCAATATCGCAACTGCTGAAGTACTGGTGCTGGCACTCGACCGTGGTGACCTTGACTGGCGCGAGCTGATTCGCTGACGATTCTGTCGATTTGTTTATCAGTTTGCCTCAGGCATATGATTTTTCAAGTACTTTAAACGGCCTTCCGGCCGTTTTTTTGAGCGGCTAAGCCGGCATGGCCTCGGCGTTTATTAATAATCGTATTGGCTCACATGGATACTGCAAGTGATCGAATTAGTTCCTGCATTTATCCTTGACGCCGACCCGGAATGACGCTAGAATTTAACAGTGAACTTATAAGAAAAGACTTTTGAGCTCAACCTTAATTGCATGACGCAATTCAAATAACAGGAGGCATAGAGATGAACATTCTAAAATCAGTTTATGATCAGGTCGTAGCGAGAAATCCAAATGAACCTGAGTTTCTGCAGGCCGCAGAAGAAGTGCTGGAAAGCCTTGAGCCTGTTGCAGAAAAGCATCCTGAATGGGTGGCTGCCGGTATTTTTGACCGGATTGTAGAGCCGGAACGCCAGATTGTATTTCGCGTTTCATGGGTGGATGACGATGGCAACGTTCATGTCAACCGAGGTTTCCGTGTCCAGTTTAACAGTGCCATAGGTCCCTATAAAGGCGGCCTTCGGCTGCATCCGTCGGTTAATCTTGGTATTATCAAATTCCTTGGTTTTGAGCAGATTTTCAAAAATTCACTCACAGGACTGCCGATCGGCGGCGGCAAAGGCGGGTCCGACTTTAATCCGCGCGGCCGCAGTGATCAGGAGATCATGCGTTTCTGCCAGAGTTTCATGACTGAGCTCTGGCGCCATGTAGGCCCCGATACCGATGTCCCTGCAGGTGATATCGGGACAGGTGCCCGTGAAATTGGCTATATGTATGGTCAGTATAAAAGACTGAGCAATACACATACCGGTGTCCTGACGGGAAAAGGCCTGGACTGGGGCGGTTCTCTGGTGAGGACGCAGGCAACTGGCTATGGTCTTTGCTATTTCATGGAAGAAGCCATGAAAGCGAAGGGGAAATCATTTAACCAGTCGACTGTATCAATTTCGGGTTCTGGCAATGTCGCTATTTTTGCTCATGAGAAAGCCACAGAAATGGGTGCAAAAGTCGTCACCATGAGTGATTCGGATGGATACATCCATGATCCGGATGGTGTAGACCTGGATCTGGTCAAGGATATCAAGCTGGTTCGCCGGGCACGCATCCACGAGTATGTGAAAGAGCGGCCAAACGCAACCTATACACAAGGCTGTATGGGTATCTGGTCGGTTCCCTGTGATATTGCGCTGCCAAGTGCGACTCAAAACGAGCTGGATGGGGAAGCCGCCGCTGCGCTGATTAAAAATGGCTGCTTTGCTGTTGGTGAAGGTGCAAATATGCCGGCTACACCAGATGCTGTCAAGCAGTTTCTGGAGCATAAAATTATCTACGGACCGGCTAAAGCGGCCAATGCCGGCGGTGTCGCCACGTCAGCACTTGAAATGAGTCAGAACAGTATGCGCCTCAGCTGGAGCTTTGAAGAAGTAGATCAGAAACTGCAGCAGATTATGGTTGATATATATAAGGCTGCCAGCGAAGCCGCCATTGAATATGGTGATCCGGATAACCTAGTGATTGGTTCCAATATTGCTGGATTTGAAAAAGTCGCTGTGGCGATGTATCAGCATGGTGTTGCTTACTGATTATGCGTGCATTAGTACAAAGAGTGAAAGCTGCATCTGTGACCGTTAACCAGGAGACTGTGGCCCGGATAGGCCCTGGTCTTCTGGTTTTTCTTGGTGTTGGTGAAGAGGACGCGGCAGACGCGGTTGACTATCTGGCCGGAAAAATCAGCCGGATGCGGATCTTTCATGATGAAGACGGAAAAATGAATCGAGATGTCAGACAGGCAGAGGGTGAAGTATTGGTTGTATCGCAGTTTACCCTTTATGGGGATATGAAGCGCGGCAACCGGCCCAGCTTTTCGGCCGCCGCTGCACCTGAAAAAGCAAACAGGCTGTATCAGGCTTTCTGCGAGGCCATACGTGACAAAAACATACCGGTTCAGACCGGTCAGTTTGCCGCGATGATGGATGTTGAACTCATCAATGACGGGCCCGTGACCATCTGGCTGGAGTCCCCTGGCAAAGTCTGAAATCATCAGGCAATCCTTAACCGGTCACAAACCATGTGAACTGATCTTAATCTGGCAAAATAAAGACAAGAAACGTATCAAAGTGCTCTGGGTTCCAGAGTGCTTTTGCTATAATAGGACCAAAACGCATGCATGTATTAATTCAGACACTCTGACATCAGCGTTTGACAACACATCACAGCACTGTGAGGAATGAGGCCTAATCAATGACAGAATCAGAAAACAGACAAAAAGACGTGAACCCAGAAGTGAACAATCAGGAGAGCAATCTGTTTAAACAGCAAATTGAGATTCGCACCTTGCCATATGGTCCGCTTGAGTCCTGCAGCCATGTCATTCGCGTCGGCAGCCGCAGTATCCTGATCGATCCTTCGGTCGACCCTCAGCACCTGCCGCAAAACTGGCCAAAACCTGACCTGCTGATTGCGACGCACGGACATCTTGACCATATTGACGGAGCGGACATTCTGCGTGATTTCTGCCAGGCAAAACTGGCAATCCATTATACAGAAGAAGGCAGTCTGATAAATCCCAAAGATAATCTGTCTGTTTATCTGGGTGCGGAAAAAACCTTTCGAAAAGCAGACATGCTGCTTCAGGACGGGCAGATCATCCAGCTGGATGAAAACTTTTCATTGGAAGTGCTGCATACACCCGGACACAGCATGGGGTCAATCTGTCTGCTGCTCTTTGGCCCGGAAGGCGAAGCCGCTCTTTTCACAGGCGACACGCTCTTTGCCGGATCAGTTGGAAGAACAGATCTGC
>SLHU01000077.1 GCA_007135995.1 Clostridiales bacterium
CAGCAGACTAAGTACGGCAGCGCCGTCGCGGTTCAGGCTTTCCATCTGGTAATAAATAGCAGATGTGAACGTATTGTAGCGCATAATGGCCACAACACCGAATTCCGATAAAACACAAAGCGCTGTCAGAATCGCACCGGCTCCGATCGCCGGCCTCAAGAAAGGAAAACTGACTTTCCAGAAGATCTGCCAGCCGCTCATGCCCAGTGACCTGGCCGTATCTTCATAACTTTGGTTCATCCGCCGGATGGCGGCACCGGCAGCCAGAAAAACATACGGGAATTTAAATAAAGTCATAACAAACAGGACACCGCCGAAAGAGTAAATGTTAACGGGCACAAAGCCAAAGGTCTGTCTCATCCAGCCCACAGGCCCAAGCACCATGATATAGGCGACAGCGCCAACATATGAGGGGAGCATCAGCGGCATAACCAGCAGCCAGCGCCAGATTTTCCGTCCCGGCACATCACAGCGGTAAACCAGCCAGGCGAGTGAAACGCCCAGTACAATGCTTGTCAGCATGGTTGTAAACGTAATCAGCAGTGTATTTGTCATTAAAACAGGGATGCGTGTATCCAGCAGGCGAAGCCAGTTAGCCTGACCGGCCTGAACAGAACGCCAGACAACATAAATGATCGGAAAAGTCATAAGCAGACCAATCAGGATGCCTGCTGCCGCCAGCCCATTGCCTGGCGGATTGCCGCCCCAAAGATAATACCAGATACGCGTGACAGGCATCCGGCGCTCTTTTATTTTGTCCTGACTGCTGAGAACTATACCTGCCCTTGTACTCGTTTTATCCATCAAAATCATCCTTAAAAAGGTATAAGGCCAACCTGAACCGAAACAAGTCAATCTAATTTCCCTGTTCCGGTTCAGGCAACCCTCGTTTGGTTTACTTAATAATTATCGCAGCTCAAGGTCAAGGCCTGCTTGTTCGATCAAATCTTTTGTATCAAGAAAAAACTCACCAAGCTGGCTCAGCGGCATGCCTTGAACCTTATAATCACTGATAGCCGCCGCTTCACCTATTTTTTCAATGTCGGGATTTATCGGAACCTCCATAGAATCATATGAAAACAGCTGCTGATTCTCAGGCTTAAGAATCCACTCAACAAAAATGCGCGCGTTGTCTGCTGACGGACCATCTTTGATCATCCCGACACCGGCTGCGTTAACAACAGCGCCCATTTCACCTTCTGCCTGGTCGGGGTATATAACGTCCACACGATTATCCGTCGGCTCCGCCAGCTGCTGGTGAAAATAATAGTTGTTAACCAGACCAAATTTAAACTCACCGGCACCGACAGCACGTCGAATCTCACCATGGCCCTGCATTATTGCGCCGGCGTTATCTTTTACAAGTTCAATCCACTCCAGCGTTTTCTGCTCGCCCCATTCATAACGCAGCGCCGAAATATGGCCGATCATGCCGGCGTTGCCGCCGCGGGTGATCGCAAATTCACCCTGCCATTTGGGATCGGTCAGCTCCCAGATTGTTTTTGGCATCTCTTCTTCAGAAATCAAGTCTGTATTGTACATGAGTACGCGCGTCCGCGCAGATAACGCAAACCAGGCGTTGTCAACGGCCCTGAAAGCCGGGTCAATGGATTCTATTCCTTCCGGATCAAACCCTGTTAACAAGTCTTCCATTCGCAAAAATTCCAAAGCGCCCACATCATTAGAAATGAAAATATCGGCCTGCACATTATTTGCCTCTTCTACAATCCGGTTGACAGCGCCCGCACCGGCATGCAGCACACTGACATCAATTCCTGTTTCATCAGCGAACTTGTCAAGCAGCGGGTCGACAAAAGCCTCATTGCGAGACGAATAGACGACCAGGCTGCCCGTGCCTGTTTCGCCTGTGCGGGCACAGCCACTTACAACTGCCAGCGCGATCGCTAGTACAACAACTGCTATTAAACGCTTTTGATACTTCTTCATACCTTATTGTGTTCTCCTTTTCATCAGATCAGATTCACTTAGCTTATATTAAGTTAACCATCGCTAACTTATATGGTAAAAAATAACTGCTCTTTGCAGTGTGAAAAAATTTTACTTGATTCAGCGAGATCTGTCAAGGGTTCAATCTGCAAAAACAGCAGTCTGCTTATACGAGCAGAAAGATTGCGTGACAATTCACCGGTCATACTATTAATATATTGCGTTCTTCATGGTACAATGGGGAAAGCAAAAACCGCTGCAGTTTGCAGCCAATTCAACTAAGGGGGCTTTTATGGTTAAAGGTGTTGTCAGAGATCCACTGCTTGTTGTGGTGCTCAGTTTTGTTACATGCGGTATTTACTGGATTGTATGGGCATTTATGGTTTCAGAAGAAATCAACCGAGCTGCTGGTGAGAAGAAAATCGATCCCGTCATTTTCTTCCTGCTTGGTCTGCTGTGCTTCCCGCTGATTTTTGTCGGCATGTACAAAATTGATGAAGCGTTATTTGAGCTGAATATGCGTGCAGGGCTGCCTGCCAATAAGAACTTCATTTTGTGGCTGCTGCTTAGCCTGCTGGGAGTCGGATCGCTGTTCATGGGGTACCAGGTACAAGAGCAGCTGAATAAACTGTGGGAGAGTACCTGAGACACATGATGCTTCGATTATCAGCACAAAGAATCATGCATATTACTGCTGATAAGGCCAGACTGGCGGCACATTGGATCAGGCAGAACCTGGTCCTGTGCGTCAGTCTGGCTCTTTTTTTGTTAATGGCGTTCTTCCTGACAGGCACCACTTGCGTGTTTCGTTCAACCATTGGTATTCCCTGTCCTGGATGCGGTCTTTCCAGGTCTATGCTGGCAGCCATGCAAATGCAGTGGCGTACAGCGTTCAGGTTTCACCCCTTGTTTTGGCTGCCGCCGCTGATGCTGATCAGCTGGCTTATAATCAAACTGTTTCCGGCTGTTGCCAAAAGTCGATTTGTCAGTAAAGGACTGGTCAAACACGGGCTTTTTGCCGCGGGTATTCTTTTCGTCGTGGTTTACTTGTTCAGAATGTGGACCTTTTTTCCTGATATACAGCCTATGGTTTATCAAACAGAGTCTGTCATCGGCAGAATCTGGACTCTGCTGCGGCAGATTCTCAGCTGAAGCAGGAAAAAAGGAAGTCAGCGCAAGGCCAGAAACCCGTAAGCCTCTTGATCAAAACATATTTTTCATGACAAAACGCGATTGCAGGCCAGCCCGGATCATCTGCGCTGCATGTATCAAGATCTTACTTGATGAAAGTCACTTTTTCAGGCCGCATATCATGTGGTTCTTTGTCCATGGCCGGATAGCCAATAGCAACTGAGATCGCAAACTCATGGCAGGGAGGAAATTCCAGCTCATTTTTGAGGTCGTCCTTAACGCGCCCGCTGAAGGCGGCGCCGGCCAGACCAATGATGCAGGATCCCAGACCCATCGACTG
>SLHU01000170.1 GCA_007135995.1 Clostridiales bacterium
AGGGGGCATCTGCCCGGTAGGGACTCAGGGTCCCAACCGGGCCATGAACAACTGATCAGCGCAGTTCGCGCCAGGATTGCCGGCCGAAGTCGATAGACCCCCGTTCGGTTACCGCCTGCTGCCAGTAATGCTCCACGATATTTCTGTACCTTTCATTCCCTGTGACTTCGTATACCCTCGCTGCCCCGTGTATCTCCGGGATAGTCGTATTGGCATGACGGTTGGTCAGAACATCCTTGCCCGCCAGCAGCGGTTCGAACAATCGGGGGCGGTCAAATCGTTCAATCAGAGACAGGTACTTCTTGTCACCTGTCAGATCCAGCAGATCAGCCCATACCTCCAGCATCCCGCCCGTTTCGAAATCAAGGATATCGTCCAGCTGCTCCCTGGAAAAACCGTCTGTCCAGCGGCAATACCAGTCGGCCCAGCGGTCTGCCAGTTTCAGCGCCTGATCATTTTCAGCATAGCGTGCCATATCAACCAAGCCCATCCAGGTCTTATGTAAAGTATACTGTGGAGCCCAGACTTTCTTGCCGCGCGAAATCCAGTCCATGTATGTGGTCGGAATACTGCCTAGCCATTCACCGCCATTTTCCAGCTGACATTCTGCCAGCCTGCTGACAATGTAATCAGCCTTTCCTTTAAGTTCCATATCTCCTGTCTGGTGATAAATTCTGGCTGCTGCGGCCAGCCAGTGTCCGGGGAAATGTCCGCGCAGCTGACATTCAGGCGACTCCCAGCCCCAATGAATATCATCTGGCGGCTTGTGGCTCCATGTTCTCAAGCCTGCTTCAATAAAGTGATTTTGCAGCAGGTTTTCGCTTTTCAGACTTGCCATATAGCTGCGATTGAGCCTGTAGCGGCGCGCGAACTGACTTTTTTCATGTAATGTAGCTTTGATGGATTTACAGCTGGATTTATTCTCCAAATAACTTGACTTACTCATATATTCCCCCATATGTCAAAAATAGGAAACGTATTAATCATTATTATATAATAGGTCATACAAAATACAGTGGTTCAAACCTGACATTAGGTGGCGAAATATAACTATGAAATCTCTCAGCTGTAGTCTAGCTGCTGCCAGTCACTTTGAAAGCGTTTGTCAATGGTTTTTTGCCGTCGACGATCATGATGGAGGCAGGTAATTGAGAATTTCTAATCAATTTCTAATCTTACTCAAAGAATCTTCCAAGATAATGCTAGTAAGATAGAACCATCAGAAAGTATTATAATAAAGTGGAGGGAAATATTATGGTCACGATCGAACAGGTAGAAAAACTGAGAGAAAAAGCAAATGTCACTTATGAGGAAGCCAGGAACGCGCTGGATGCGTGCGGAGGCGATATTCTTGATGCGATGATTTACCTTGAGCAGCGGGGCAAAATTCAATCTCCGGCCAATGACGGCTGTTTTAAACATAGCCAGCAAGAAAATCAGTCAGAGCAGGAGCAAGCTGAAAGCGAGCATGGCAAGCGCGACACCGCACAAGGTGAAACCTTTTCCAGCCTGATGGGCAGATTTTTCCGCTGGTGCGGCGTGATCCTGGTTAAGGGAAATACCAACACATTTGAAGTGAGCCGCAACGGCAGTCCGATCATATCAGTGCCGGTGACGATTCTTGTCGTGCTGCTGATTTTAGCTTTCTGGGTCGTGCTGCCACTGATTGTTATCGGTCTTTTCTTCAACTGCCGCTATAGTTTTCATGGCCCGGATCTCGGCCGCACCGAGGTTAACAATGTGATGGATTCAGCTGCTGAAGCTGCCGAGAATATCAAGAAAGATGTGTCAGGGAGTAATCGCTAACGATGAATGAAAGAGTGCTGTTGATTGAGGATGAGGAAAAGCTGGCCCGTTTTATCGAAATGGAACTGGTATATGAAGGCTATCAGGTCGAAATGGCGTATGACGGGCGCAAAGGCCTCGAACAGGCAGTCAGCCAGGACTTTGATATTGTTATTCTCGACATCATGCTGCCGGGACTGAACGGGATGGAGGTTTTGCGGCGGATGCGCAGGCAAACCTCTGTCCCGGTTATTTTGCTTACGGCCAGAGACACGGTCATGGACAAAGTGACCGGACTTGATAGTGGTGCTGCTGACTATATGACAAAACCGTTTGAGATTGAAGAACTGCTTGCGCGAATGCGAAATGCTCTTCGCAGGTACCCGCAGCAAAACCCGTCAGCCGATCACAAGCAGGATGATCCGGCCAATCAGAATGACGTTCTGGCAGCTGGGTGTCTCAGGTTGTCCGTGCAGCGCCATTTTGTGTCATATGATAATGCCAGTATTGATCTGACAAAAAAAGAATTTGATCTTCTGCATGCGCTGCTGGAAAACAAGGGCTTTGTCATGAGCAGAGACAGGCTGCTCAGCAAGGTCTGGGGTTACGACTTTCCCGGTGACACAAATGTTGTCGATGTTTATATCAGCTATCTGCGCAGCAAGATTGATCAGGTATACAAAATTGACATGATCCGTACTGTCCGTGGAGTGGGGTATATGATTAAGGATGAGTGAGCATAAAAAGACAGACAGATCTCTGGTCCGGAAGCTGAGTGCCTGGCACTTTTTCCGGCTCTTTTCGAGTTTCATCTGGATTGACGGGCTGATTATTCTTCTAATCGCCGCGACGTTGGTCTATTTGGCTGAAAACAGGGCTGCAGAGGCCTGGCAGGCAGACATGCTGATTCCGGCGCATCTGGAAAACTCGGATGATGTCAGTCATAGTGACCGTCATTTTACCGATAAAGTTCCGGCTGAAGCGTCCCGGCCGCGAGGGTTCCCGTTGCCGGATTTTCTGGCGGGCAGTATCTGGCCAGATCATATGTCAGGGTCTGTCAGAACATTTATCCAGTCTGCTGAACTGAATAGCGAAAGCAGTTTTTGGGATAAAACCGGCGGACTGCTTTACAGAATCTGGGTGACCTCATCGGACAGCTCATACTATCTGGCATATGATTATCATTTTGGATTTACACTCCAGCTGATAATTCGCTTGTCAATTGTTGTTCTGATCTTACAAGGCTTTTATCTGCTCTCAGGCATAAGGAGTGGTTCACGAGCAATTCGTCACTACCTCAGACCAATCGCTGAACTGACACAATCAGCGCGACAAATAAACAAGGCCGCTGATCGTAATGCAGTTCAGCTCCCTGAGCCAACAGCAGATGGATCTCTAAGTTCGTTGACAGGAAAAATTGAATCAATCAGCATCAGCGATCTGGATCAGAAAATAGCGATCGATTCAACTCAGGCTGAACTTAAAGATCTGGCAGATGCAATCAACTCGATGCTGGATCGGATCAATGAAGCCTATCGTTCGCAAGTCCGATTTGTTTCAGATGCTTCACATGAGCTGCGCACGCCGATAGCGGTGATCCAGGGATATGCCAACCTGCTTGACCG
>SLHU01000188.1 GCA_007135995.1 Clostridiales bacterium
CACCAGTTAAAGATCCTTTCCTGTAAATAGATGTCTGTTCAGTTATAGTATTATAGCTTAAAGGCAGATAAATTTCATCACTTGTCTGTGAAGGTTAAGCGGCTGCCTGCTTTAAAAAGCATGCAGCCGTAAGTTTGATCACTGACAGCCAGCCAAAGAGCGAACAAAAGTTTGACAACTTTGTTCGCTTTTGCTATACTGACATTGAAAAAATGCCTGATAATTAAGG
Source organism: Clostridiales bacterium (assembly GCA_007135995.1). GTDB lineage: Bacteria > Bacillota > Clostridia > Saccharofermentanales > UBA5734 > SLHU01. The sequence goes on from SLHU01000188.1 coordinate 230, forward strand.
ATTCTAAGGTTCTGAACACAATCATATTTTTCTTTGCATTTTGAATGGAGGTTCATTATGGCGACTTATCGGTTTACCCGTGCTAATGTAGATGATACCGTCAATATGGTTTACGATTATATCGTATCATATATTAGACACGAAGGGTATCCGCCTGCGGTGCGCGACATCTGTAACGGTGTCGGGATCAAGTCTACCTCCACCATTCACGGTCATCTCAAACGGCTTCAGGAAAGCGGCCGGATTGAATATACATCCGGCAAAAGACGGGCCATTACAGTGCCTGATCTTGAAGGCGAACGGTCTGTCTCTTTGCCTGTTGTCGGACAGGTAAAAGCAGGCGTCCCAATTCTGGCCGAACAGAACATTGAGCGCAGCCTGCCGTTCCCTGCTGACTTTTTTGCTGACAGTGAAGATGTCTTCGCGCTGAAAGTTAAAGGTGACAGTATGATTAACGCTGCCATCCTTGACGGAGACTACGTCATTGTCCGCCGTCAGAACACCGCTCGAATCGGTGATATTATTGTCGCGCTGGTAGATGATGAAGCGACGGTAAAAACACTCGCGAACAGAGACGGCAAGATGATTTTGCAGCCGGAAAACCCTGTTTATGAGCCTATCGCGTTTGATCACGCCGACTGTCAGGTGTTAGGCAAAGTGTGCGGCGTGTTCAGAGCCGGCCTCTGAACCGGTTATCGCCTTGTCCAGCTGATGCTCCAGGTGAAATGACTGTGCCGGATCGTCGCTGCTGAAGATCACATGCACGCGTTCTTCAGGCGTCACTGACAACACATTTATTTTGTATACCAGCTGTTGTCCGCCCGTGTGCTCAAGAATGATTGACTGCTGGTCAAATCCGATGATTTTGCCTGACTTTATGACCTTGCCAAGCATCTCAATACTGACATCTATCTTTTCTCGTCGGCAGAAATTCAGAAATACATCATGTATCTTAAAATCTCTTGTATCCGATCCTGCTTTATTGCGAGGCTGATGATACTCTTTTTTCCTGTACATAATTTAGCTCCTTATATCAATCTTAAAGTGAATGGCAGCCGGCCGTCACATAAGCTGATACAAGCATAATCAGCCTGAAATCATGAATCAATGGACTTCAGGCCATATTGACGTGGGTTTATCCTTTTTTGCCGGTGCGGATTTGCCTGGCTTCACGATAATCAGCAATCAGCTGAGCGGTCTGGCCCGGGTCAGTATTATGAAACCAGGTCAGGCGATCCATTCGCCGAAACCAGGTCAGCTGCCGTTTGGCATATCGTCTTGATGCCTGTTTGATGGCAGCAGAACAGCTTTCAAGTGATTGCGCTCCATTTAAAAACGCAAATACTTCTTTATAACCGATCGCCTGCATGCAGGTGCTTTCAATTGGAATCTTCTGATCAATCAGTTTTTTCACTTCATCGGCCAGGCCCTGATCCAACATAGCTTCAACCCGCTGGTTAATACGCTCGTACAGAACCGGCCGATCATGTGTCAGGCAGTAGCTGATGAAGCTGAAAGACGGACCTTGTTCTTTTGACCTGCGTATATGCTCACTTTTACTCAGTCCTGTCTGGATATAAAGCTCCAGCGCTCTGACAATCCTTTTCTGATCTGACTGAGCGATTTTGACAGCAGCATCAGGATCAACCTGATACAGTGCCTGCCACAACGCTGACAGCCCTTCCATTTTGGCCCGCTGATTCAGCTGGCCTCTCAGCGTCAGATCGACAGGCACTTGTGTAAACTGCAGTCCCAGTATTAAAGCGCTCAAGTACTGACCCGTTCCGCCGCAGACAACCGGCACCTTGCCTTTAGACTGAATTTTGCGGATTAGCTCAACCGCTCTCTCCTGGTAAGCCGCCACACTAAAGCTCGTGCCGGGACGACAGATGTCAATCAGATGGTGCGGGACCATTTTTTGTTCTTCTATAGTCGCTTTCGCCGTACCAATGTCCATGCCACAGTAAATCTGCATTGAATCAGCACTGATGATCTCACCTTTTATTTTTCTGCACAGCTGAATAGCCGTGCTGGTTTTGCCGCTTGCGGTCGGGCCGGCGATCACAATCACTTCACGCTCGGCATGCCTGTATTTCTGATTAACTATTTTTTCTGACATGTTACATCCTTTATCATATAATGCATTCAAAACCTCATATCATTTTGATCAGACCTGAGGGGTGTCCGGCATCAGGTGTTTTCAAGTGATGACGATGATGATGTGATGACACGTTTGAACTTTTTTTCCAGTTCATAGCGGCTGAGACGGATCATGACCGGGCGGCCATGCGGACACTGATACGGATGATCCAGTTTCTGCAAATCATCTATCAGGCGTGATATTTCTTCTGGTTTCAGCGAGTCATGTGCCTTCACCGCCGCTTTGCAGGCCATTGAATAATACAATTCGGCAATCTGTTCATCCGACGATACTTCATCGTTCATCAGCGCATCAAGTGCCAGCCGGAAGGCATATTCTGTCCTGAGCTGTTTCAGCTCACCGTCAGGCTGGCTGCGAACCAGCACGGATGTCATCCCAAACGGTTCAAAATCAAATCCCAGCGCTGCCATTTGCTCGCTGTTTTGCTGCAGTGCCTGTAATTCGCGGGAAGAAACTGATACCGTCAGCGGTACCAGCAGCTGCTGCGCTGACTCTGACGCTGCGCTTTGCCGCCGCTTCTTTTGTTTTGTCACTAAAGCTTCAAAAAGGATTATCTCATGCGCGGCATGCTGATCGAGCAGCAGCAACTCATCTTCATACTCAAAAAGCAGATACGTTTGAAACAACTGTCCGATCAGCCTCGCCTGCTGTAAGGCGTCAACTTTCAGCACGGCTGCTGCAGGTGTGTTGCTCTCACGATGATAGGGTTCATTTGTGCCGGATAACACGGTTTCGTTTTCTTGATCAGACCCGTTTTCGGACAGCCGGGCATATGGCCGGTCAGACAGCGGGGGATCGAGTGCAATCTGGCGTGAATCAGGCTGCCGTCCCGGCTGCTGATCCAGCTGCGTGTTTATCTTTTCACCTGTTGTCCGGCTGCCAGATTCACCGCTTTTATCAGATGACTGGTCATCAGCAGACTGGTCAACCGGTTTATGTTCTTTTCTTTCAGTCGTTTGAGATTCGTCGTCTTTGAACAAGCCGGCATGCTCCGTCAGCGCCTGCTTGATGC
>SLHU01000202.1 GCA_007135995.1 Clostridiales bacterium
ATCAAAACGTATTTGCGGCCTCTTCATCAGCTTTTCGAGCGTCCTTAATGGCCTGTTCGATAATCATTTCTTTTACCTTCATCAGACGTGTCAAATTACCGCGCTCATTTTCATCCATCTTCATAGAGATGGAACGTATGTTTTCCAGAAGTTCCGGAATAAGAACATATTCGAGCGAATTGACCCTTCGTCTTGTTTTTTCAATTTCGTCTGCCAGAAGCTGCGCAGTTTTTTCTACTTCAGCCAGCTCGAGCATAACCGGGAAAGCTTCGTTTAGTGATAATATTGCCTGATCCAGTTCACCGGACGCAGACGCCATACTGTAGGGGAGGCCTTCTGTCATGCCGCTGACCTCAAAAGGCACGCCAAAAACCGGCACATGAACACTCGTGATGTTTTGTGTATCTATCGTCAGGTTTAATGATTCTTTACCTGCCATCAAAGCGGTCTCAAGAATTTGCGGCTGCATCACAGCTCGGGCAAGGATCATATCCTGATGAGCGGACGCAAGTAATGCTTCAACACGCTGCCGAAGTTTCTGATTGAGCCGTATCTTATCCAGAAACTGGCGCATCAGTTCGTCTCGCTTATCTTTCAGTAATTTGTGTCCTCTTCTCGCAGTGACCAGCTGTCTTTTTAGTCGCAGCAGCTCCATGCGGTTCGGATTAATCTGACGAGTAGCCATTCAGCTTAGTCCTTTCCGTAATATTGGTCGATATACGCATCGCGGATACGCTTAAGTTCGCTCCTGGGCAAAATGCTCAGCAGTTTCCAGCCGATCGTCAGCGTTTCTTCAATTGAACGATCAGTGGTGAATCCTTGCGACACATATTCCTGTTCAAATGCATCCGCAAATTTGGCGTATATCAAGTCAATCTCGGATAAAGCATCTTCACCCAGGATGATTTGCAGTTCTTTCGCGTCTTTACCACGTGAGTACGCAGAGAAGAGCTGATTCATGGTATCTGAATGATCAGCTCGTGTTTTACCTTTGCCGATACCTTTGTTTTTCAAACGCGATAAAGAAGGCAGCACATCAATTGGCGGTGTTATTCCCTTTTTTGAAAGCTCCCTTGTCAATATAATCTGGCCTTCAGTAATGTAACCGGTCAGATCAGGAATTGGATGGGTTTTATCATCATCAGGCATTGTCAAAATAGGAACCATGGTAACAGACCCGCTTTTCCCGCGCAGTCTGCCGGCACGTTCATACATAGTTGCCAAGTCAGTATACATGTATCCAGGATAGCCTCGGCGCCCCGGCACTTCTTTTCTGGCAGCGGATACTTCTCGAAGCGCCTCAGCATAATACGTGATGTCGGTCATGATGACCAGAACATGCATGTCCTGCTCAAATGCTAAATACTCTGCAGCCGTCAGTGCCATACGAGGGGTTGAAATACGCTCAATAGCAGGGTCGCTGGCCAGGTTAATGAACATGACAGCCCGGTCAATGGCTCCTGTTTTACGAAAGTCACTGATGAAATAATCTGCTTCTTCAAATGTTATGCCCATCGCCGCAAACACAACCGCAAATTTACCGGACCCATCCCGAACTTTGGCCTGCCTGGCGATTTGCGCTGCCAGCTGACCGTGCGGCAGACCGGAACCGGAAAATATCGGCAATTTCTGACCACGAACCAGTGTGTTCAATCCGTCGATCGCAGACAATCCAGTCTGAATAAACTCATTCGGGTAGTCGCGGGCAGCCGGATTCATCGGCTGACCATTAATATCCATCATCTGTTCAGGAATGATCTCAGGTCCGCCATCTTTCGGCTGCCCCATCCCGTCAAAAACACGCCCCAGAATATCAGGGGAAACAGCAAGTTCAAGTCCTTTACCCAGAAAACGAACCTTGCTTTCCTGAACACTGATACCGATTGAACTTTCAAACAGCTGCACCAGTGCGTTTGTGCCGTTGATTTCCAGCACCTTGCATCGCCTTACTTCACCATTTGGCAGTTCTATTTCACCCAGTTCATCATACTTCACGTTTTCCACATGCTGAACCAGCATAAGGGGGCCGGCAACTTCTTCTATTGTTTTATACTCTCTTGGCATATTATCGTACCCCCTGCGGCTGAATCTTCTGGATCTGATCAGCCAGTGCTTTTGAAATTTCATCTGTATAATCCACTATTTCATCTTCCGGAACCATATTCATGCGGCCTATCTTTTCGGGCACTGTCATTTTCATGAGGTCACGAAAACTGACACTCATCTCCAGTGCCTTTGTGCATGAATAAAAATAACTCATAATCGTCCGCAACATCCGATATTGTTTATTGGGGGATGCATATGTATCGATCACATCCAGCTGATCCTGATACAGATAGTCCTCTCGCAGCATCTTGGCGGATTCAAGCTTGAGCCTGTCAGCAGACGACAAAGCATCCTGGCCGACAAGGCGAACAATTTCTTCAAGCTCTGCCTCTTCCTGAAGCAGGCGCATCGCGTCCATCCGCAAGTTTTTCCAGTCAGATGCAACATTTTTTACTTTCCAGTCATCTATCATGTCTGAATAAAGTGAATAGCTGTTCAGCCAGTTGATTGCCGGGAAATGACGTTTATATGCTAAAGCTGAATCCAGTCCCCAGAATACTTTCACGATGCGAAGGGTTGACTGGGCAACAGGATCTGAAAGGTCACCCCCTGGCGGTGAAACAGCTCCAATCGCGGTCAGAACACCTATGCGTTTTTCCTGTCCAAGACAGCGCACGGCGCCGGCTCTCTCATAAAAGTTTGCCAGCCGGGAACCCAGATAAGCCGGGTAGCCTTCTTCGCCAGGCATCTCTTCCAGACGCCCTGACATTTCACGAAGTGCTTCTGCCCATCTTGATGTAGAATCAGCCATGATCGATACAGAATATCCCATATCACGGAAATACTCCGCGATTGTTATACCGGTATAGATAGACGCTTCTCTTGCCGCAACAGGCATATCTGATGTATTGGCAATCAAAATGGTCCTTTTCATCAAAGACTCTCCGGATTTGGGGTCAATGAGTTCCGGGAACTCATTGAGCACATCCGTCATTTCATTGCCGCGTTCACCGCAGCCGATGTATACAACAATATCAGCCTCAGCCCATTTAGCCAGCTGATGCTGAACGACGGTTTTCCCGCTGCCGAATGGCCCCGGAATCGTCGCTGTGCCGCCGCGGGCAACCGGAAAAAATGTATCTATGCAGCGTTGCCCAGTAATCAGCGGCTGATCAGGTGCTATTTTTTCATGGTAAGGACGTGCTTTCCGAACCGGCCACTTCTGGAGCATCGGCACCTGGTGTGTCTGCGCTTTGTCATCCTTGACAACACAGATTGTTTCGGTCACATTAAAGTCACCGGTCTCGATGCTTTGAACAGTACCTGAGAGGCCGTATGGCAAAAGTATAAAATG
>SLHU01000083.1 GCA_007135995.1 Clostridiales bacterium
AGCTGGCATTTGCATCAAGTCCGCGATGTGCTTGAAGCAAAGCTTTATGGGCTCTGTTAAGACGTTCCTTCGCTTTTGCTGTTTCCATATTTATGATTGGCTGGTTCATCAGCATATCACGCTGATCTTCATTTGTCAGCCGCAGGTTCTGTTCTTCAATCACCAGCATCAGTTGATCACGAATCAGGCTTCCCAGTATTTCCAGGACAATATCTGCCTGATCCCTGTTTTTCTCAAAAAACTGAAAGCCCTCTGTCAGCAGCCAGGCTCTGGATTGTGAAGAGAAAGACTTATAAAGACGAATAGTCTCCTGCCGCAGTGATGAAAACCATTCGCTGCCAGCGAGGTTCACCGCAACCCCTGGCAGACCACCCGAAAATCGAGCATAAAAAGCTGTCAATTCTGAATGGGGAATTTCCTTTTCAGTTAAAACCTGTCGGATCTCATCAACCGAAAGCCGCTGCATCACGACAGGGACAACGCGTGACCTGACAGTTGGCAGCAATCGTTCATATCCGGCAACCGTCAGGAGATAATGTACGTAAGCCGGAGGTTCTTCCAACGACTTCAGCAAAGCGTTCTGGCCCTGCTCATTGATATTATCTGCATCAATCAGATACACCTTCCGGCTGCCAAACTGCGGATGCATCGCAATATCGGCTGACACCTTACTGCGCACCGTCTCAACTTTGATTGTCTTTTCTTTTGGCGCCAGCTCAAGACTGATAAAATCAGGATGAACCTGATTGCCAAAATGACGGCATGATGTGCATTGCCCGCAGGCGCCTTTTGCTGTCGCTCGCTGACACAGAAGCGCTTGCGCGAAGGATCTGGCCAGCGTTGTTTTTCCAGAACCGGAAGGGCCGATAAAAACATAAGCATGCCCCGGCACACCTTTTAAAGCTGAGCCGAGGCGCCTTTTTACATCCTGTTGTCCAATGATCGAGTCAAATGTCATGTTACATTTTCTCAAAGTGCTCGACATTCAATACGAAAACGGTAGCTCCGCCAACCATGACTTCCACCGGGTAGGGGATATATGAGCCGCCCATTGAAGAAGGCGTGACATTTGTATTAATAGCGGCCTGGCGGCTGCTTGAGTATTTGCGAACGATGCCGAGAACCTCATCAAGTTGATCATCATCGACCACAATCATCAGTGTTGTGTTTCCTGATCGAAGAAAACCACCAGACGAATTCAGTTTTGTCACCCGGTAGCCGGCGCGATTCAGTTCCGCCATCAGTCGCGGACTGTCTTCATCATGTACAATCGCAAAAATTAGTTTCATATGCCAAAGCCCTCCCTTATTTCGCTATATATCTTCTGCGCGAGCTGTTCTTCATTTTGCCCGGCATCAACCACTATGAATCTTTCTGGTTCATTTTCAGCTGTTTTCAGGTAACCTCTTCGTGTGCGATCCATGAAAGATAAACTCTCGCAATCAATCCGATCTGCTGATGTGACTCTTGCCGACAACCTGCTGCATGCAGTATCGGCCGGCAAATCGAGAAGGACTGTTACATTCGGCTTACACTGCGCTGACGCCAGACCATTGATCGCATGTATCATGTCCAGATTCAGACCCCGGCCGTATCCCTGATAGGCAACAGTTGAATCGTAGAATCGATCACTGATAATCCATATGCCAGCCTTAAGTGCCGGCAGAATGATCTCTCGAACCAGTTGTGCTCTTGCTGCTGAAAAAAGCAAAAGCTCCGTTTCAATGTGCATGTCCGCATGTTTGTGATCAAGCAGTATTCTGCGGATCTCTTCACCTATAGCCGTCCCACCAGGTTCCCGCATGGTCTTGACTCGAATGCCGCAAGACTGAAGCCTGGCTGCAAGAAGCGTAATCTGGGTTGTTTTCCCTGAGCCATCTATGCCTTCGAAAGATATAAACCTTCCTGTGCAGGATTGTGACGTCTGGTCGATGCTGCTTGACTTGTCCTTATTATACAACATAAATGCTCCTCTGGGAATTCAAACCTTTATCGCATTAACAAATCCGTCTTGAACACCCGTTATGCTGATCCCATTTTCTAATAATTGTCCGATTAAATCAAGATGTCTTTTTTCAATTTGCTCGCCAGGCCAGACCAGAGGAACTCCGGGCGGGTATGGAATAAGCGCTTGTGCTGAAACTAAGCCCTCTGCCCGCTTAAGGGTTTTTCGCTCACAGGGATGTTGTCTGAACAATGCATCACCTGGTTTCATAACAGATTCAGGCAAAACACGCAAACATTGCTGCCACTTGTGCTCCGCATCCAGCAAAGATAACTGCCTGTCACGGCTGGCAGTCACAGATCCGGCGGAAAACAGGTTTTTAAAGCCATCAGCTAGCCGTTCCCAATCTGATTCGTTGTGAAATAGTGACGGAATCAGCACCAGCCGGGTCAAGTCGGCAAACTCAATGTGTGTTCCTGTCTTGGCAAGCCGCTGTTTTACTGTGCCCGCATGTAATGTTTTTGAATGATGGCCTGCTGTTATCACAATACGCAGCGGGTCATTTTCCAGGTGCCAGGCTTCACTTGCCTGCTGATGCGGCGAGATTGTTTTCACTGAAAATGAAAACCGGGGACTCATCTTGCCGATGAACGTTGACAATAAACTGATTTGACGGCTGATCAATGATTCACCTTTCAGCGCCATCAGCGCTCTGGCATAATCCAGACTCGCCGCAATCAGAAAGGAAGGACTAGATGTCTGATAAACGGGTATAAGCGCCGCAACTCGTTCATCGCTGATACGGCCTGACGCAATGCCCTCTCTTGAAAGATGCAGGTAAGCGCCCTGCGTCAATACCGGCAGCGTTTTATGCCCGCTTTGAACACAGGCATCTGCGCCGGAAGCCATGGCACTATAAGGTCTGGTTATCTTACTGAACGGAAAGTGGGCGCCGTGCGCTTCATCCACCAGCAGGCAAGCATTATGCTGATGGCATATCCTGGCAATAAGCGCCGTATCACAGCACTGTCCATAATAGTCAGGCGACGTAATCAGAACAGTTTTACATTGCGGGTGCTTTTTCAATGCCTGCTCAACTGACACTGCACTGACAGGCTGAAACAAATAAGGAGCAGGTGCATGAGAGGCCGGCAAGGCGTCGGCTGTGCCTGAATATGCCTCTTCCGTATGTCTGACCGTGTCTGATTCCAGAAAGAGAACCTCTAAATCCAAAAGCGAAGCCGCGTATAAAACAGATTGATGAGATGCCCTGGGTATGAGCAGGCTCCCTTTACGGCCTGCAGCTGCAGCAAGCAGGATATGGATCGCGCAGGTTGAACCACAGGTGATAAAACGGGTTACACCAGCAAGAAACGCGTCTGCGGCTTTTTGCATTGCTGCCAGAGCCGGACCTGCTGGCTGATTAATATCATCTGTTGAAG
>SLHU01000398.1 GCA_007135995.1 Clostridiales bacterium
ATATCCTGATCAAATCTATACTGAAAATATCCTGATCACATCAGGAGAAGATGGATTGGAGCGCTGCAATGCAAGTTACAATGAAGTGTCAAAATGATCCTGCTTATGAGAGATTGTTCGATAACCTGATCCAGGAAGTGTTTGGATTTTCATTTAAGACCTGGTTTGAGCGGCAATTATGGAACGAATATTATGAGAGTTACGCGATCATTGATCAGGGCAGCATGCTGGCAAACGTCTGTATCTACAAAACAGATATGCTGCTTGGCGGTAAACCTTTTCGTGCGCATCAGTTTGGTGCAGTCGCGACGAGAAAAAGCGCAAGAGGCAAAGGCCTTTCCCGCTTGCTTATGGCGCATGTTCTGGCAAAATATCCGGACACGCCAGCTTTTCTGGCAGCCAATCCCAGTGTGATAGATTTTTATCCTCAGTTTGGATTTTGCCGCGTACAGACACACAAGCCTTTCATTTCGGCCGATCTTGATCAGGCGCCTCACGACATCTATAAGCTCAATCCCGATGATGACAGGGTGAAAAATGCCATAAAGACGCGTCGATGCTATTCGCAGGTGCTGGACAGCATCAATACACAATCCATTCAGATGTTTCATCTGCTGATGGATTACAGTGACCATCTTTTTTATTTGCCCGGCTGCGGCGCGATTGTAATCGCTGAGCAAGAGGATAACCGTTTGTTCATCGCTGATGTGATCAGCAGTAAACCAGTTGCCTTTGAGCAAATTAAGCTAGAACTGCCCTTCACTGGTGTTAAACAAATTGAGTTTGGTTTCTGCCCGGATTGGCTGGGCATAGCGCCGGAATGGGAACTTGTAAATACAGATGAACAGCCTTATTTTATACTGGGAAACTGGCAGCTGCCCGGGAAATTTCGGTTCCCGGCCATGTCAGAAACATAAGGCTGCGAAAAAACGCTCAGAACGCCTCTTTTTAAATTGAGATGTCCTGAGCGAAAAATTTATCTATGAGCTTTTAAATTATCTAGTATATTAATGATTATGACTGTGGTGGCTGGTTGTTCGGCGGCTGCTGATTATTCGGCTGCTGCTGATCATCCGGCGGCTGCTGATTATTCGGCTGCTGCTGATTATTCGGCGGCTGCTGATTGTTCGGTGGCTGCTGATTATTCGGCTGCTGCTGATTATTCGGCGGCTGCTGATTATTCGGTGGCTGCTGATTATTCGGCGGCTGCTGATGACTGTTTGATCTTTCCTGTCTCATATACTCAGTTTGCTCAGAACGATGTCTGATGCGGCTAAAGACCAGACTGTGTATGACCCAGGCGATTATCGCAACAATAATCATTGCAATCAATGTGCCAGGTTCAAATACCCTCTCTGGATCTTCGCCGCCCATACTGATATTATCAAAAATACCTTCAAATAGGTCGGTAAGCGGTGCGGTTACCGCGTAAATCGCGTTAACAAAGCCGTTGTCCGGGTTCGCGCCAAGCATTTTGAAAACCAGACGAAAACCTAATATAATTTCAATCAGACCAAAAAGAACGCCTATAATTCGATTCAGCGCTACTATTCCAGTTTCTTTATTTTCTGTTTTGACATGTTTGACATTATTTTCCATATCTATTGCCTCCAGTCATTCTAAAAAAAGTTAGCTTCAGGCCGATCGCCTGATCAGGTTGATTATCGTCAATAGGATAACCGAACCCAAAATAGCGACAAGGATGCTCCACAAATTAAAACCGGTTATGCCTTCGCCACCCAGCAGGTTGATGACAGCGCCGCCAATAATTGCACCAATAATACCCACAACAATGTTGGCAAGAAGACCCATCTGCTTGCTGTTGCCTGTTATCATACTGCCGATCCAGCCAGCCAGAGCGCCTACTATAATCCAGCCTAAAAGTCCCATAGATGCACCTCCTGATTTCTTCAAATAAATGATTTTGCTGCTCAATGTATCATGTGCAAAATCATATTTTCTAAATTTAATCATACACTTATTGTATTAACTGGTGATGACAAATGTTAATAAAGTATATACGCGCGTCATTCAGCATCACATAGAAAGCTATGACTATCGTCATAGAGCAAAATCTGAATGAAATGCGCATGGTAAATACGATCGGGCTGTCTGGCTGATGGCAATGGTGTATCGTTGAAAATATGATATAAATCGCAAATGGTTGATGATAGGTTGTCTAGATACGTTTCAACAGTTATAGTAGTAGTTATTATTTTATTTTTGAGCGCAATGAATAATTGCGATTAGATGCGAATCTGAGGGATAAAGCAGATGATAAATGATAAGTTGGCAGACATCATTGAGACTATGCCATATGCGATTGCATATCATGAGCTGGTGAAGGATCAGTGTGGCAAGGCGGTTGACTTTGTATATTTAAATGTTAATCCTGCCTTCGAAAAAATGACGGGTCTCAAAAAAAATCAGTTTATTAACTGCAAAATGACAGAAGTTATGCCGGAAATTCTGCAGTCTGATGTAGACTGGATTGAGGTTTGCGCGAAAGTTGCGAAGACAGGTGAGCGGACAACGTTCAAACAGTTCTCAAAACCGCTGAACCAGTGGTATGAGGTGACTGTTTTTTCTTATTTCTTTGATTATTTTTGCACAATCTTTAAAGAGATTACACAGGATGTGGTCGAAAAAACGGCTTTACAGGAAATTGCTGACCTGGCTGAGTATTTGCTGCATCACCTTGACCATCATCTGCATTATGAGAAAATAGCGCTTGCGGCCAAAAATATTTCCGGTGCCAGGTATGTGGGGTTTAATCTTTATAATACAGAAGGCACTGCCTTCAGGACGGTTTCTCTGGCAGGCGCCAGTGATATTCTGCAAAGAATCAGCCAGATTCTGGGGTTTAATCCGGTCGGCAAAGAATGGCCTTATGATCCGGTTCGGGAAAAACATCTGGTGCATAACGAAATCACAGCTTTCAGCAGTCTGAAAGCTTTGACCGGCCGCGTGATCGCGCCCGGACTGGTTGAGTCGCTGGAACGGCTCTTTAACGTTGGCAAAGTCTATGTAGCTAAGATATTAGTTGACAATAAAATGCTTGGTGATTTTACAATCATGATGCCAGCTGGGAGAACGCTTCAAAACGAAACATACGTAAAAATGCTGTCAAACCTGGTTGGGCAGCAACTGGAACATTATAAGACTCAAAACAGATTGCTGATCAAAACAGAAGAGCTGGAACAGTTTTTTGATGTTAATCTTGATCTGTTGTGTATTGCTGATGTAGAAGGGAACTTCATCCGTGTTAATAAAGCATGGGAAGAAATTCTGGGATACTCACAAAAAGAGCTTGAAGGCCGTAAATTTCTTGATTTCATCCATCCGGAAGATCTGGAGCCCACCCTGAACGCAATTGAACGTCTGAG
>SLHU01000205.1 GCA_007135995.1 Clostridiales bacterium
CTCCTTCGTTTAAAGGGAAGATGACGGTTGATGCGTTCCCATGGAAGTGTTTGACTGCAATCATCATGCAAAAATCTTGAAAATGCCTGTAAGATGAATGGAAAAGCTTCAGTACACATGGCGGGTCAGCAGCAGCAAATTTGTTGTTTTTCATAGCGCTTTTTGCGATATACTAATACTCAAAAGTATAATTTTAAGGCTAGCAGAACTGCGAGGTAGAAAAGATGGATCAGCCGGTGAAGTCTGAACAAGTTAAAAGAAAACGAACCATACGCGTGATTCTGATCAGTTTCGCAGCTTTGCTGCTGCTGCTTGTGCTTTCTTTTGTGTTGATTGACCAGGTGATGAAGGGCCGCGTTTTATCGGCCTTATCTGATGAACTTGAAGCAGGTGTTCAGGTGGTTGAAGTTGATGGTGCTGAGCTTCACTACCGTCAGATGGGCGGCGGTGCTGAAGTCCTGCTGCTGATTCATGGATTTATGGGCTCCTCTTATGATTTTCACCAGATCATGCCGCTGCTGGCAGAACAATATACCGTTTATGCAGTTGACCAGATCGGATTTGGTTTATCGGACAAATCGACAGATCTTGATTTCGGCAAGGAAAACAGTGCCCGATTGATCGCCGGGATGATGGATCATCTTGGTATTGAACAATACCATGTACTGGGGCATTCGATGGGCGGAGAGGTCGCGATGCATATCGCCCTGAACCGGCCAGACGCAGTTCAGCAGCTGATCTTACTGAACAGTGCCGGCCTTGCAGACCCGCAGCAGGGAAGAAGGTCACGGATTCCTGCTTTTTTTATTGAACACGTTTTTAAAAACTATACACTGCAGCGTATTGTTTTTAACCGTACTGTCTACGACTCAGCGATCGCAAGCCGCGATCACTTTGACCGTTTTTACTTTTTCAACAAGCAAATTCCAGCCAGAACACTGGTAAAAATTACGCAGGACAATGACAGCGGTATGCTGGCTGAGCAAATAAGTGATATCAGCCAGCCGACTTTGGTCATATGGGGCCGGCAAGATGAAATCATACCGCTTGAGCAAGGCATTCGCTTAAACAGCAAACTGCAAAACAGCCAGATGGTCGTTCTGGAAAACTGCGGACATCTTCCTTATCTGGAAATGCCTCAGGAACTGTTTCTTCATGTGATTATGTTTCTGATGAGTCGATGAAGCCAGCATTGTACGTTAGAAACACAGGGTGCCGGCATGTATCCGGATAAACCGCTTATTCCGGGTTAAATGAGCATTATAAGCCGGCAGAATCTGGCAAAAGGTGAAGATGATTGTTTGCAATAAGTGAAGGTGAGAATTTGGCTAAAGCTGAAGATGAGCGTTTGCATTTGGTGAAGATGAGAATCTGGCTAAAGGTGAAGATACAAGACATCAGATCCTGGAAATGGTCATAAGAGGAGGAACAGATATGAACAGGAAATCCACAATTCGCAGTCAGGGACAGTGGTTCAAAGGCAATACACATGCGCACACGAATCGGTCAGACGGCAATATGACACCCGAACAGCTGGTTTCACTATACCGTGATCTGAATTATTCGTTTTTGGCGATCACCGATCACCGCTGCTATGGGCATTTTGAGACACTGTCACAGGAAGATTTTTTTGTCTGGCCAGGCGTTGAGCTGGATATCGGCGTTTCAAGCCGCAAAGCACTTTGTCATCACCTTGTGGGACTTGCCATGCCAGGACAAAACAGCTTCGCACATGATGAACGCGTTCTTTATGAAGATGACGCGTCCGCAGAGGATCTGGTTAAACTGCTTGCTGAAAGGGGGAATTTCAGTATTTACGCTCATCCTGCCTGGTCACATGTTCAGCATGAGCTGCTTGATGAAATCGATGGTCTTTTTGGAATGGAAATTTATAACAGCACCTGCGATGTAAATGCGGGTACGGGTTATGCTGATTCCTATTATAATCGCAAGCTCTGGAAAGGTCAGAACTGGTTCTGTCTGGCTTCAGACGATACGCATCAGGGGAAAAAAGACTGGGGCGGCGGGTTTATTTCGGTGAAAACCGATGCCCTGACCCATAAGGACTTGTATGAAGCGATGACCGAAGGCAGTTTCTATGCATCGCAAGGGCCGGAGATCACTGATTTTTATGTAGAGGATAAGGTTTTACATCTGGCATGCTCTCCTTGCAGAACGATCTGCCTGTTTGCCGACAGTTTCCCCGGTCTGGCTGTTAACTTCGATGGCGAAACCGCGACGGTTTATGAACAAAAGCTGTCGGGAAGAGAACACTATATTCGGGCGACCTGCACGGACGCAGCTGGCCGCACGGCTTGGACACAGCCCATCTGGCTGGACGCATAATCTAAAAGAACACGAAGAATGGCGGTATGGAAGATGTCAGGCCAGCTGCCCGCTGCTTTTGGCGAAGCAACTGAAGCAGGTATCCGTTTTAGTTTCATGTGAACTTCATGAATTGATTGTGATAAAGCCCGCTCTTATGTGAAGAACGGGCTTTATCGCTGAAGTTTTCAAGACAGCATGAAGCCCGTTATTTTTTTTGCTTTAGTTTCTTTCTGAACAGGAAAGCAATAAGGAGAGATACCGCTATCACAATTGATGAGCCGCCCATAATATAGCTTGTGCTGTTGATATACTCACTGCCCATCAGCAGCAACAGCGCCAGATAGGCCATCAGCATGCCTGAGATCAGTTTCAGTGAGCGGCCGTAGGTTAAATTCATATGCATTTTTGAAAAGGTGATCACCATAAACAAAAGCAATATGAGTTCAACCAGGACGTACATTAACAGGTAGACAGACAGGAGCGACGCATAAGCGGCAAATCCGATCCCCTGTTCAGCCATCATTGAGTTCCAGACAACCGGAAAGCCTGCAGTGCATGGCAGTTCGATAATCGAAGCCAGCAGCGCGATGAAAATAGTTGCCAGGATGAGGCCAGGCAAGTGGTTTTGCGAATAGAGCCTGTCGCGAATCTTCTGAACAAATCTCTTTTTGTTTTTCGATGAAATACTGACAAGCATTTCCTTGTCGGTGAAAAAACTGTAGATATTGGCCAGTGCAAACAGAAATGCCATCGAGAACAGCAGGACTCTAAGCAGCAGATAATCGAGGATGTAAGTGACAGCGCCGAAAACACCCATGATAAATAAACCATAAACAAAGGAGACAACCAGAATAAACACTATCCCCAGCAGCAAGATCAGCTTTCTTGATTTGAACCGCATAATCATGCTGATTAAAAAAAGCAGGGCCCAGAGTGAGCAGGGATTAAACCCATCGATCAGCCCAATAATGACTGTTGCGAAAATCAGCGGCATTTCGCTGAAATTCCAGATGAAAAAATCGGCTGCGTCATCGGATTCTTCCAGACCTAAAAC
>SLHU01000134.1 GCA_007135995.1 Clostridiales bacterium
GCCTAGTGTTTGGCGCATTCTGGAAACGCTGGATCATGAGAAAATGAATGTCATGGAGACGCTTGGCTGTGAGCGTATTTCTTATGTGGAAGCCTGTAAGTACCGTAATACACTGGAGGATGAACGTGATCCAAAAGAAGTTTTCTTTTGGTACGCAGACATGCCCAATCCATTACAAGGGCCGAAGGTAGTCGATTCCCGGTTTATTGCTGAGGATGTCCCTCAGGGATTAGTTCTGATGGAAACACTGGGTATGGAGTATAATGTAAAAACACCCGTTTGTACGGCTTTGATCGAGTTGGCATCTGCGGCTTTAGGGCGCGACCTGAGGCTTGAAGGCAGGACGGTTGAACGATTAGGCCGCGACACCATTAAAAAAATTATAAAAGACAGCGCGGAAGTAAAAAGCTAATCGAAACCAATGCGCATCAGGCTGTATGAAATTTCGATATTCCGCGGCTGTGCAAACAAACGAAACCATATCATCAGTTTAAGTGAAGAGGAGAAAAGTATCATGACTGGACATGCTGAACTGGCAAAAGATTTATTTAGCAAGGGATACAACTGTTCGCAGGCTGTCTTCGCAGCTTTTTGTGACGAGACAGGGATGGACCGGGAAACGGCGCTGCGGCTGTCATCTTCTTTCGGCGGCGGTATGGGTAAGCTGCGCGAAGTGTGCGGCGCGGTCAGCGCGATGTTTCTGATCGCAGGCCTGAAAACCGGCAATATCGATCCTGCCGATAAAAGTGCCAAAAAGCAGCATTATGAACGGATTCAGTCACTGGCAGCTCAGTTTGAGCAACAGCATGAAACCATTATCTGCAGAAAACTGCTGGGCTTGCCGGAGGGAAAAGATAGTCCGGTGCCGACCGAGAGAGATGAAAAGTTTTATAAGGAGCGGATCTGCATGAAGCTGGTTGAAGATGCCGCTGATATAATGGATGCCTTTCTGCAGAAAAACTAAGATGACACCGCGCATATAGGAGAAATATCAAACGCTGAGTTGACGCAGCGCGCAGCAAAGAAATACAAAAAACCGAGCTGACAACGCGCATAGCAGTGAACACAAAACACTGAGCGGATGCCGCGCACGCGAATCATAAAGGCTGCCGAGCTGACGCTGCGTTTAAAAATACAAAATAGTAAGCTAGCAGGCAAGCAGTTTGTGATTAACTTTGGTAGAATAATAACAAGGGATTTGCAGGGAAAGATGTGCGGGGTATGATAATGACAAACAGCTGCGATTATATTGACCTGGTATCACCTAGAATTGCCCGCCTGAAAGATGATCTGATGCAGACATCTTCTGAGCTTTGTTTTGAGCGGGCTGAAATTCTGACTGCTGCTTATCAAAAATATGAATCGGAACACCCGGTTTTAAGACGCGCCAAAGCACTGCATGATGTTTTTTGTCAGCTGCCGATTTTTATCCGCGAAGGTGAGCTGATTGCAGGCCAGCGTGCTTCTAAACTTGCGGGACGGTCCGTGTATCCTGAGTATAATTTAAGTCATCTTGATCCGCAGCTGATACCTGCAGAAATCAGGCAATACTGGCAGGGGAAAACCATATCAGACCTGACACATGCACGTTATCCGGAAACACTGTTGAAAGCAGAAAAAGAACTGGCCTGCGGCTATGTGACAGGCGCTTCAAGCGGCTATGGGCATGTGATCGTTGATTATGAGAAGGTCATCAATAAAGGCCTTGTCTCTATCTGTGATGAGGCCAGGCATCATCTTCAAACATTAGATGACGGCGCTGCTGACGACGCGGCCGACAATCTGGAACAGAAAATGTTCCTTGAGTCGGTCTGTATCACGCTGGAAGGCGTGATGAAGTGGGCAAGGCGATACGCAAAGCTCGCGGATCATCTGGCAGATGTAGCAGCAGATGGAGACAGGCAAAAAGAACTGCGGCTGATCGCCAGGCATTGCCGCCAGGTTCCGGCCGGTCCGGCCAGAACCTTCCATGAGGCACTGCAAAGTTTCTGGTTTATTCACATCGCCTTGCATATTGAGCAGTTCGGATGGTCCATTTCAGCCGGCCGGCTGGACCAGTATCTGTTCCCGTTTTACAGCAGCGCATTAGAAACGGGCGATCTGAGTGAACCTGAGCTGTTTGAACTGCTGCAGAATCTGTGGATTAAATTCATGGAAAACACAGATACGGGCGCTGGTCATACTGTATTTCAAAATCTGACCCTTGGCGGACAAGATGAGAATGGCAATGACATGAGCAATCGTTTGTCATTCTTGTGCCTTGATGTCATGAAATCTCTTAAGGTCAATCAGCCGGCGCTTTCTGTCCGCTGGCACCCAAAGATAGACCCTGCATTCTGGACCGCTGTTCATCAGGCGATTGCCCGGGGCATGGGCATGCCGGCGATCTTTAATGACAATGTCATCATAGCGGCGCTGGAAGCAAGGGGTGTCAGCCGTGAACACGCGTATCAATATGGCATTGTCGGCTGCGTTGAGCCCTGTATTCCCGGATCTCAATATGGCGTGACGGCAGGCGGTCACCTTAACTGCGCCAAAGCATTGGAGCTGGCACTCAATAACGGCCAGTCGATGCTGACAAAACAGGCAATCGGGGTCAGAACCGGGTCAGTGTCGTCTTTTAATACATTTGAGGATCTGTGGCAGGCGTACCAGAAACAGGTGGCCTATCTGCTGGATCTTAATCTGATTGAAACAGACATCAACGGTCAGATTCAAAAAGCTTTCGGACAGTGTCCGCTGATGTCCTCGCTGCTGAACGACTGCCTGGCGCAGAAAAAAGAGATGAATCAGGGTGGTGCCCGGTATAATTTATCCGGGCTTTCAGTTTTCGGTTCAAGTGATACCTGTGACAGTTTTATGTCGATTCGCAAATGGGTGTTTGACCATGCATTGTTGGATCTTGAATCATTACGGCAGCTGCTGATATCAGACTTTGAAGATCATCCATCTTTCAGGCTGCTGTTTGCCAATAAAACACCCCGTTACGGCAATGATGTTCCCGAAGCGGATGATATGATAAACCGGGTCAACGCTGTGCATGCTGATTATCTGTCCGGCAAATATGATTTCAGAGGCGGGCAGTATACATGCGGTGTCTGGCCTGTGAATGGCCATGTTGATTCCGGAACCTGGACCGCTGCTTTGCCTGACGGCAGGCAAAGCGGACAGCCATTAGCTGATGGCGTAGGGCCATGTCAGGGTGCCGACAGGCAAGGACCGACAGCACTGTTAAGATCGGTTTCCAAACTGAATAATCTCAGGCACTGGCCGGCAGGGAATACCTGCAACATTAAATTTTCTGCAGCGTATATGAAACAATCAGCTGATATTGAGCGCCTGAGAGATTTAGTTACCACCTTCATGATCCTGGGCGGCCAGGAACTGCAGATTAATGTGCTTGATCAGAAAACACTGTTGGACGCCATGGAATTTCCTGAAAAGCATGCTGATCTCATTGTACGTGTCGCTGGTTACAGCGCCTACTTTACCAGACTGTCCAGGCAGGTGCAGCAGGAGATTGTCTCAAGAACTGTGCAGTGTGTTTCGTGATAGGCTGTAAACGCTGTCGCCGGTTATAAGCAGAACTGCAGCGTTGACAGATGACAGGCAAAAGTAATTATTTGATGCCAGGCATGTATTGATTTGAAACATAGACGATCGTGAAAAGTAAGGGTGATCAAGTAAAACGATTATGACAAAAGACACGACAAAGGGGGAACGTTTATGAAAGCAGTCAGGTTTTTGGGCAAAGGAATCAGTGATGTCGCACCCGTACCGGATCCGGCAGCCGATCCGGAAAAAGTCTTGCTGAGAATATGGGCCAGCGCCTTGTGCGGCAGTGAGAATGGCACTTACTTCGCAGAAGCTGCTCAGTCGCCAGAAGGCCTGGATTATAAGGTGCCCGGTCATGAGATGGCCGGCGAAGTGATGGATCCGGGCCCGTCAGATCATTTAAGAAAAGGCGACAGAGTCGTTGTCCAGATTATGGATGGCTGTGGGGAGTGCTTTTACTGCCGAAACAGCGCAGACCGGTTCTGCGAAAACTTGAATTATGAAGGCGGTACACACGCACAATTTATTGCCCTGCCTGAAAAGTGCGTGATTAAAGCACCGGATGACATTTCCTACGACACTTTGGTTTTACTGGGAGGCGACACCATCGGCGTTGCCTACCGGGCAACACAAAAACTGTCGCTTCGCCCGGGCCAGGTCGTTTATGTCTCCGGCGCCGGCCCCATTGGCTTGGGGATGATCACGATGCTCAAGCATTATGGCTGCTTTGTGGTGGTCAGTGAACCGCATGCTTACAGAAAAACATTCGCCGGGACCACCGCGGGTGCTGATTTAATTTTAGACCCGAACGCGGATGATATCAAACAGCGGCTGCGTGACTTGACAGATGGCGTTGGTCCTGAAATCACCATTGAATGTTCGGGTCATCCTGGTGCACAGATGCAGGCTTTGGACTATACCCGCTGCCAGGGGACCGTCTTATTTGCCGGTGAGAATTATAAAGAATTGAAGATCATTCCCAGCGCTCATGTTATTCATAAAGAGTTGACAATCAAGGGCGCTTTTTATTTTACTGCAGCCGACTTTTATGAAATTGTTAAGCTGTACCGCAGCGGTCTGAAGGTTGACCACCTTGTTAGTCACCGGGTTGACCTGAAGGACGCGCCTGACGCGATTGATCAGTTCTCAAAAGGTCTGACCGGCAAGGTGATTATCCACCCGCAAAGCTAAACAGTTTTAAAAAGACACCGCGGCGCTCAGTCACGTTTTGCCTTTCCGGTGTCAGCTGTTTGCATCCCGGAGTCTCGATCTTTCAGGCATGGGTGGCTTGTCAGAGGAAGTCGTATTGAAAAAGACAGCCTGCAGAAAGGAACATCAAAAGAAAAGACAACAACGAGAAAGAAACAACCTGCTTAAATCAAGTAATCCACAGACAAAAGATAACTCACAGTAAAAGGAAGGATAGGAATTGATATGCGTATAGGAGGCCCCGTTTTTGTTCGGTCTGAAGATCCTGAAGAGCTGGTTCGGGCACATCATAAAAAAGGATATCGCGCCGGGTTATGTCCGGACTTTCTCAAACTGGAAGACACCCGTCAAATAGCGGCCGTCAGGGAGACTTTTGCTGCCGGTGATATTGTCATCGCTGAAGTAGGTGCCTGGTGTAACCCGCTGACGCTTCATGCAGATGAAGCCAGAAAAAACATTGATTATGTTGCAGGGAGGCTGGCTCTGGCTGATGAAGTGGATGCCAAATGTTGTGTTAATATTGTCGGTACCTGGTCAGAAGCAAACTGGTACGGGCCAGATGCGAAAAACTACAGTGCTGATTTTTTTGACCACGCGGTTGATGTATCACGACAGATTATTGACCAGGTTAACCCCAAGCGAACACAAATGACTTTTGAACTGATGCCGTACAGCTTTCTGGACTCAGCCAGTGAGTACATGCGTTTCCTAAAAGCGCTGGACAGGCCGGCTGCCGGGGTTCATTTTGATCCGGTGAACTGCATCAGCTCGGCTCGCCTGTACTACAACAGTACCGCCTTTTTTAAGGACTGCTTCGCGATCTTTGGCGACGACATTGCCTCAATTCATCTGAAAGATATAAAGATCAGATCCGAGCCTTTCAGCGTTATGTTTGACGAGGTTCCCATCGGCACCGGTCAGATTGATTATGTTGCCCTGATGAACATGCTCGCCAAGCTGCCTGAAGACACGCCCGTGCTGTTGGAGCACCTGCCGGATGAGGCAGCGTATGACAAGGCGGCCGGTGTTGTCCGGGCCAGTGCCGAAAAAGCCGGTGTTTCGCTGTCACTTTGATTGTATTTGATCGTAATCGGTGCCCGCACAGAAATCATAAGTGATGCCTGCGCACAACCAGACGTCTCAAAATGAGATTTTGAAGAAGACTGAAAAGTCAGATATGCCTTAAGAAAGGTACAGGAGGTTAAGATGTCTAAGATTGCTTTAATTGGAGCTGGAAGCCTTATTTTTTGCAAAACACTGCTCAACGACATGTTCGCGACGCCGGCTCTCAGCGGCTCAACGTATGCGCTGATGGGGCCGACCCTATGGAAACTGGAAAAAATGAAAACATATGCCGATAATATTATCCAGAAAAATGATCTGGACGCACAGGTGTATTGTACAACCGACCGCAGAGACGCGCTCAAAGACGCGGATTACGTGATCCTCATGTTCCAGATTGGCGGTCTGGAAGCCTATACGTTTGACTATGAGATTCCGATGAAATACGGGGTTGACCAGTGCATTGGTGATTCCATGGGCCCCGGCGGTATCTTTCGCTGCCTTCGCTCAGCGCCGGTTCTGATGGGTATTGGCGATGACATGAAAGAACTGTGTCCGGATGCCTATCTGCTTAATTATGTTAATCCGATGGGAGCGGTCTGTACGACTTTAGGCCGGGCAACGGATGTTAAATTTGTCGGTCTTTGTCATGGGGTTCAGACCACGCTGGATTTGATCGCGGGATATACGGATTGTGAAAAAGATGAGATTGACTATCTGTGTGCCGGCATCAATCACATGGCCTGGTTTTTAAAACTGGAAAAAGACGGTAATGATCTTTATCCGCTGCTGAAAGCAAACATGGAAAAACCGGCGTACTACAAAAATGAGAAAGTCCGCGGTGAAGTGATGCGCCATGCCGGCTACTTCATGACTGAATCCACCGGTCATTTGTCGGAGTATCTGCCCTGGTTTCGCAAAAACCAGAAAGAACTGGATCTATACTGCGATGAACCGGCCTTTGGCGGTGAAAGCGGTGCCTACCTGAACTTTAGTCAAATGGTTGCCGAAAAGTTTAAAAACACTGATGTCCTGTCGATTGAGACAGGTGATCTGGAACCACGTTCTAAAGAATATTGCTCGTATATTCTGGAGGCACTGGAGACCGGCGTTCCCTTCAGGCTCAATGGCAATGTGATCAATCAGGGCATGATCACGAACCTGCCTGATGGCGTATGTGTGGAAGTACCGATGTATGTTGACCGCGAAGGCCTGCATCCCATGATCGTCGGCGAGCTGCCGATGCACCTGGCCGCGATGAACCAGACAAACCTGACCGTTCAGTCGCTGGCAGCGCAGGCCGCGATTACCGGTGACCCGAACCTTGCATTCTGGGCCTGCGCGCTCGATCCTCTGACCGGTGCTGTTTTGTCGCTTAAAGAAATCCGCGATATGGTGATTGAACTGTTTGAAGCCGAAGCTCCCTGGCTGCCGCAGTTTGAAGGCAAGACACTGGATAAGATCGACATAATCGATATTCCTGAAGACACCGTACCGGCACCGGTACCGGTCGACCCGGCCCTGGCCATTAACAGCCGTTTTGGGAAACTGGCGGAGTAACGCGCTGTATCATCTGGCAGAATAACACGCTACATCATAAAATACGCGGTGATGATGGTCAGCAGCGTATAAATAAAAGCGGGGATCATATTAAAGGCCATGATTTTGCCTGTTGAGGAAAAGGTGCCTGTTGTGGAGGTGACGGCTACCACATTGTTAATGCAGAACATGTTGCCAATCGCCGCGCCCGATACTTGCAGCGCAACGATCAGAACCGTTGAAAAACCCAGTATATGAGCTGTTTGAAACTGTAGTGAAGAAAACATAATACAAGATACAGTGCAGGAGCCGGACACATAGGTGCCTAGCATGCCGATCAGTGGTGAAACAACAGGGAAAGCCTGACCAGTTGATTCTGCCAGTCCGGAAGCGATTTGCGTCAGCATGCCGGGCAGTCCGGCTGTGTTAATGTGTGAATTCATCATGATCTGGACCATGGCGATCCCGCAGATCAGCGCAACAGCCAGAAGTCTTAACTGCTTGACCGTCTGGCCCAGCATCTGGCCAACGGTTTTCAGGTTTAGACCGCGGATCAGACCCGTTATGACAGCTGTGACAATAAAGGGAAAGAGCCCTGCGTTAAGAAACGGTGCCAGGCTGTAATTGGCTCCTGTAACGCCCAAAATAGATATCTGATTAAACGTAACAGATTGTAGAAGTGATTTAATACCAATTGCCGGAATACGGCTTAAAAGAAGAAAAACCGCAATCACAAGATAGGGTGTCCAGGCCATAAGCAAAGAAGGCGATTCATTTTTTCTGACGATCGCCTCATCGGCCTGGACGGGTATTTTAGTTGCTTCTATGCTGTCGATCGCCTCATCGGCCCGGGCGAGTATTTTTGTCGTTTTTTCCCCGGTGACAGCTTCATCAGTCAAGTCACGATTTTCAGTCACTTTTTTACTGTCGACGGCTTCATCGGCTCGGGCGGGCAAGCTGGTTTGTTTTGTCTCATCTTTCTCCGGGTGTGATTCTTTCGCGTCAGGGAACGTCCAGACATGGCGCGGGACGAGAAATTTCATCCTGGCTGCGAGAATTGTCAAGGTCAATCCGATGAGCGCGCTGATAATGGACGGAAATTCAGGACCGATTGTGTTTGCTAAGATCAGATAGGGGATCACAAAGACCAGGCCTGAATAAAGTGCGAAGGGAATTGCTTCCATTGCTGACTTTAAACGCCTGCCATGGCTGAAACTCACCGTTAATACGATCACAATCATCACGGGCACGAAGACCCCGCCAACCGCCAGTAAAGCCGCCACGCTGCCGGCCAGCTGTCTGGTAAACTGTTCAATATCCTGGCCTGAACCTGTTATATCCGAGCTGATAGAGGCAATTGTGGTCAGCGTGGGCGTGCCAACTGCCGCGAAGGGAACAGGTGTGCTGTTCGCGATCAGCGCGACCATGCAGGCAGCGACCGGCGGGAAACCCAAGCCAACAAGTAATGGCGCCGCCAGCGCAGCCGGTGTGCCAAACCCGGCTGCCCCTTCTATGAACGCGCCAAACATCCAGGCGATTATAATCGCCTGGATGCGTTTGTCGGGTGTAATTCTGGAAAAACCGCTGTTGATCACATCGATAAAACCAATTTTCTTTAGAACATTGAGCAGAAGAATAGCACCAAAAACAATAAACAAAACATCAAATGATCTCAAAGCCCCCGTCAGCGCGAAGGCTGTGATCACTCTGGCGGGCATGCCCCAGTAAAGCCAGCCGATGAGTATCGTTGACGCAAAGGAAATGAAAAGTGCTTTGGCAGCCGATAAGCGAATGCCAACCATTAAGAAGATTGCTAACAAGACAGGTAAAAGCGCCAGTAATGTTTCCATCATCGCCTCCAAAGAGCTTTGCTGATCATTCGTCTGAAGAAATACAGGTTAATATGCAGGCAATTCGTTACGAGTAGTTATTTATGCTTTGTGTGACACGGCATCAATAAGGCTGCCCGAACCATGATCAAGTGCCTTTTTAAAACACATTGATGCTAGTTTCACATTGATGCTAGTTTACAGCACGCTTATACAGGCTGATCAAACAGCATTCAGCTTCAGTCCATAAAAAGGAAGCAGGTCATCCTTCTAACTGATGATGAATTGCTGCACCACTGCGGATGGATGCCTGCCGTGCTTTTTATTGATTGCCTTGATGTTTATCTGCTGTGCTATGGCCTTGATGTTTGCCTGCTGTGTTTACTGATTAACAACATTCACAGGCTGCCCTTCGACAAAGCTTTTCAGGTTATTCACAGCGATGTCCATCAGCCTTTGTCTCGATTCTTTTGGCGCCCAGGAGATATGAGGCGTGATCAGGCAGTTTTTGGCTTTCAGCAGCGGGTTGTCTGCTTTGATCGGCTCACTGGAAACAACATCCAGTCCTGCGGCGAAAACCTTGCCGCTGTTGAGCGCGTCAGCCAGATCCTGTTCAACAATCAGCTGCCCCCTTGAATTGTTGAGTAGAATAACACCGTCTTTCATCTGACTGATACTGGTCTGATTGATCATATCAATGGTATCTGGCAAGGCAGGGCAGTGAAGCGAGATGATATCCGATTCAGCATAGATGTCATCAAGTGAAACATATTTCATCTGCTCATTTTCCAGCGCTTTATTCTGATATTTATCGAAAGCCAGGACGTTCATGCCTAATGCCTGAGCAATCTGTCCTGTTTTCTGGCCGATCCGGCCATAGCCAATGATGCCCATCGTTTTGCCTGCCAGCTCAATGAGCGGATAATTCCAATAGCAAAAATCCTGGCACTTTGTCCATTCACCGCGACTGACAGAACTGGCATGATCTCCGATATGGTGGCAGATCTCAAGCAGCAGCGCGATCACAAACTGCGCCACGGCGTCTGTGCCATAAGTTGGAATATTTGTGACCAGAATTCCTCTTTTACTGGCTGCTTCCAGATCAACTACATTGTATCCAGTTGCCAGCACACCGACATATTTGACATTCGGACAAGCCGCAAAGACAGCATCGGACAGCACGACTTTGTTTGTTAAGACAATTTCAGCGTCACCAATACGTGAAACGGTCTGGTCCTCTGGCGTACGGTCGTACACAGTCATATCGCCTATTGCCTCAAATCCCGACCAGTCAAGATCGCCGGGATTAAGCGTATATCCATCTAAAACGACAATTTTCATAAAATACCTCTTCTTTCTATCCTAATTTCTATGAATCCTAAATTGTATGCATCGCAGATTCTATGTTCATTTCCCCTTTTTTAAAAGCAGCGTGGTTCATTAAAACTTCTAAAAACGCGGTTGCCTTCTGCCTTCTCAGGAGGTTTATCTAAATCAAACGTTCCTGATATAACGTTTCTGATATCATGCATGCACTTAGAGCAGCGCCCAGGCGCGATTCAACACGCGTTTGGCATTCGCGATCACAAGTTCTGAATCTTCATCTTTCCAGGGTTTAACTTCAAATGATAAAACATAGGGTTTTTGTTCGTTGAAAAAGCCTTCGTTTTTCAGCACCCGCAGAAAATCAAGGACCTGATTGACATCATTGGCGCTGCCCGGGAAACCAAATCGCTGGTGCTCATCGCCATAGCCTTCTGCTGCGGGGTCTTTAATGACTGTATTGCCAATATGAAAATGGGTCAGGAAAGGTTTCAATGTACGCACAACATATTCATTTGACTCGTACGTCATGGGAATATGTGAAAGGTCTATCAGGAGCCCAAAATTATTATACTGTGTCCGGACATCTGCCGCAAAGCGAGCAGCTAAAGCAGCAGGCCCGATCAGCGCCTTTTTGGCGATGTCATAATCGAAAACCTCCAGCTCAATAAACATGTTTTTTGTTTTTGCGTATTCACAAAGTTTCAGCGTTGTTTTCAGCAGCTGCTGATAGGCCTCGTCTTTTGTCTCAACATCCCATTTGCCGCTCAAAAAAGCAATGCCTTTGCTGCCCAGTTCATATGCTTCGTCGATCGCGTCAATTAAGGTGCGCTCAGCTTTTGCTCTTTCATCTTCGTTTATAGCATTCGGATTCAATCCTGTTGTCAGCAGCCGCGGCTGAGCGCCATAGCAGACTGTCATATGAGATGATTTCAGGAGGTCGGCAACATCTGTCCGCTGCTGATGATCTTTAATCCAGTTGACTTCAATTGCATCAAAATAGTCGTCAGTCGCGATTTTTTTGATGATAGACTCTGTGTTTTCACAGGTTCCTTTCAGTAAACTGGGATAGGCCATAAAGGCTACCAGACCTACTTCAAAAAATTTCTTCATCGATTCATTCATTTCATCACCTTTTTAACCTTCGTATCCAAGTACTTTTGATATTTCATTCGCTGTTTCAATCACATGCTGACGAATAAATTCAATTTTCTGCATATTCATTCGGCTGACAGGACCAGAAACACTGATGCTGGCGACAATATGCGATGTATAGTCCCTGATCGGCGCAGCGACGCAGCGAGCGCCGATTTCACACTCCTCGTCATCAAGCGCGTAACCCTTGCCTGATACCTGCTCAAGCTCTGACTGGAGACTTTCATACGATGTGATCGTATGATGCGTCAGTCTTTGCAGACCTTCTTTTTCAACGCGTGTCCGAAGCGTTTCGCGATCATGATTTAAAAGCAAAAGCTTGCCGACGCCTGTACAATGAAGCGGTGCTTCTTTGCCTATGCGCTGCATGACCTGCAGAATATTGCTTGGTCCGCTTTGAACATCAATGTAAACTGCGCGATTGTTTTCTTCAATCGCCAGGCAGGCAGATTCACCCACTTTATGAACAAGTTCAACCAAGTACGGCTTGACCAGATCGCGCATATTATACTGCTCGTAGACCATCGTCCCGATTTTGCTCAGTTTCAGTGTAAGTGAATAACGAAGTGTTTCAGGATTTTGCTTCACATAATTGTTTTTCTCCAGCGTCGCAAGAAAACGAATCACTGTGCTGGCAGGGTATCCCAGTTGTTGCGCGATATCCTGAAGCCGGACAGGCTGCCTGTTTTCTGCCATATATTCTATGATACGAAGCGCTTTTTCGAGTGACTGATTATTATTTTTTATTTTGTCGTCATTAGCCATACAGATTACCTCAATGTAAATCGAAAAATGATAAACAATCATCTAAGTTTACCATAAAAAGCATGCTTAAATCAGGCTTTTTGGAGACAGGCCTGGACTTGAGAGTGTCTGTTCAGCATCCGCATCCATATCAGCGTATCAAAATTTGCAGGATCAAACCAGATTATTGAAATTCCTTGATACTTTCTATATTGATGCCCATTGAGCAGTCTGCCTCGCAGTCGCAGTATATATCAACAACATAAGGCTTATCAGCTGATAATGCCCGTTCAAATGCAGCAGACAGCTGCTTTGGATCAAGCACGCGTTCGCCCTGGCCTCCAAATCCTTCCGCGATTTTGACATAGTCCATATCCTTCTGATTTTCGTTCA
>SLHU01000212.1 GCA_007135995.1 Clostridiales bacterium
TTTTACCACCAGGCGGAATCGTGACAATATAATCGGAAAGAACCGGAAGCTGTTTGTTCAGATGATCATATATTTTGCTGAGCGCTTTCATAAACGCGTCATACTGGCCATCACCGGTTGCGGTTTCTTCATAAGTCTTGTCGTCAATCTGAATGCTGAGGGTCGCCACCGGGTTCAGGTTTTGCGCGTGACAAATATAATAGTTATTGATTTTTATTTTCTCATCAATTCTGTCACTGCCTAATACATCAGAAATAATAAACGGCAAATCTTCTGTTGTGATATTTTCCTTTTTATCTCCCAGTTCAACAATACGCTCGGTCACTTTCGCGATTGATTCTTTGTCCAGCTCAATCCCCAGCTCCTCGAGATTTCTCAGGATACTAGCTTTGCCGGACGTCTTCCCCAGCGCGTATTTGCGAAGCCGGCCAAACCGTTCCGGAATCAGATCGTTGTAATAAAGGTTGCCTTTCGTGTCGCCATCCGCATGAATCCCGCAGGTCTGGGTAAAGACGCTGTCACCGATAATCGGCTTATTGGCAGGAATGCGAATGCCGGAGAAAGCTTCTACCAGCTTGCTGATTGCCGTCAGGCTGGTTTCATCCACCTGTGTTTCAAGATGCTTGAAATGGTCATTTACCATCCCGATTACACTTGATAAGGGTGCGTTTCCGGTTCGCTCTCCAAGCCCATTCACAGTTGTATGAACACCTGTCAAACCTGCATGCAGCGACATCAGTGAATTAGCCACTGCGAAATCATAATCATTATGCGCATGGAAATCAAATCGGAGCTTTGGATACCGCTTCACCATCTCTAGGCAATAGGTCTGTACTTCCAGCGGATTAAGAACGCCCAGCGTATCAGGCAGCATAAACCGCTCAACGGGTTCTTGTTTCAGGGCATCCATAAACTGGAAGACGTAATCTGGAGAATGACGCATGCCGCTTGACCAGTCTTCCAGATACAAATTCACTGACAGGCCTTTTTCTTTGGCGTATGCGATCACGCGCCTCACATCCGCAATATGCTCTTCCGGTTTTTTTCTGAGCTGATTCGTTACGTGATTCAGTGAACCTTTGCACAAAAGATTGATCACTTGCCCCTCAGCTTCCAGGATCCAGTCCACAGATTTCGTCTGGTCAACAAAACCCAGTACTTCCACCCGGTCTATCATCCCTTTTTGTTTCGCCCACTGGCAAATTCTGCGGGTTCCATCCAGCTCACCTTTGGATATGCGGGCAGACGCAACTTCAATTCGGTCTACCTTTGTTTCCTGCAGCAATATCTTGGCGATGCTGAGTTTCTCACTACTGGTGAAAGAAACACCTGGTGTTTGCTCTCCATCTCTCAGTGTTGTATCCAGAATCTCAATTCTCATCGTGGCAACCTCCTCGTTGCGTTCAAGCCTAGTTTATTTTGCAGCGTAAGCATTCGGATCTGTATGAGCTGATTCGTTCAGCCCTTGCTTTCAGGTGTTTATGCAAACTGCTTTTTGACCGTTCGTTTTTTTCATTAACCATACTGCTATACTGCGCAGCAACATGATGATTTTTTCAGTCAAGTCTTACATGTCCGGCAAATCACATGTCAGTTCGCCATATCCGCCTTCATTAATATACAAAAAAGCCTTCGTCCAATAACAGGACGAAAGCCACATTCGTTGTACCACC
Organism: Clostridiales bacterium; assembly: GCA_007135995.1. Lineage (GTDB taxonomy): Bacteria > Bacillota > Clostridia > Saccharofermentanales > UBA5734 > SLHU01. Next base: position 1,674 of record SLHU01000212.1, read on the forward strand.
TGATATCACATACCATCATATGTATTCCCGCTAACGGTGGAACGCCGCCATAACTTACTCTGCAAGGTCATTTCAGTTTGGAACTCAGGAGTGATGTTCAGTTTATTTCTAATAAGATCGGACTCACACTATCTCCGACTCGCTGAACCGTTTAAAATAACTTACTGTCTCCCTCATCGTCTTTATGCACACTATTTGACCAATTATAATTTGTACAGACAGATTTGTCAACGACCGCAGCAGCACGAAATTACGCAATATTTGGCTGACGACTGAAGCGCTGTTTAAATGATGAAGTCCCGCAAAACGCAGTTGATCATGATTTTTCTGATCAAGCAACAGACAACATGCAAAACGTGTGCTAAACTGACTTTGTTCTGACAGGCCAGATAGAATTCACTTCAACTGAAAAATATATTGCCGAGATGAAATGAATGATAAAGCAAAAGCCGATGATCTGAAAAAAGCGATTCATACGACGAAAGACGTACGCCATGCTGACAATAACAATCAATAACGAAACGATGACGTTTCACACCGATCCTTCCCTGTTTTCACCGGGAGCACTCGACGCTGGAACCAAGGCGATGCTGTCATGCGCTCAGTTTTCAGCTGCGGACAAAGTCCTTGATCTGGGCTGCGGATACGGCGTTGTCGGCATCTATCTGGCCAGAGTCATAGGTTCTGATCGAGTCACCCTGTGCGATGTTGATCCCGCCGCAATCAGATTAGCCAGGCTAAACAGCAAGCTCAACCAGGTTTCAGGCATCCGGATCATTCAAAGTGACGGGCTGAGCCAGATAGATGACACCGGCTACACGCTTATTTTATCAAACCCGCCTTATCATGCCGATTTTAAAGTGGCGAAACACTTCATAGAAAAAGGCTTCAATCGTCTGGCGCTGGGCGGAAAAATGCTCATGGTCACCCGGCGTAAAAAATGGTATAAAGAAAAATTTATCTCTGTTTTCGGCGGCGTCAGAATGACCGAAAAAGACGGCTATTATGTGTTTATAGCTGAAAAGCGAAGTGCTTCATATGCCGCGAAAAAAAGAAGCAGTAAGCATAAGACGCACCCTGCAGATTGAAGCAGTTATGTCCGGCAGCCATGAACCGCGGGTACCATACACCTGCCGTCTCCGGGCCGGGCATCGGTCAATGTAACGCCAGCGTGTGAGCCCTCTTAGGTTGTTGCTAAGATGCACATCTTTGATTTTGCCGATCCTCGTTTTCATGTCATCTGGAATTTGATCAAGCCGCACATTGTGGATTTTAGCTTTCCTTTTAATCCGCTGTCAGCAAAACCTGCTGATTCTGATGACGATTCATAATGAATCTGGTAATGAACATCGACAGGATCACAATCACCAGGCTGATCACAAAGGGAATGACGAAATCACGCGAAAGTGGATCTGCAGCATTTCGGCCGACAAAAACAATGGGTATCATTGCCGGGGTCATGCCCAGCAAAGACGCAAACAGATATTCCATATAGCGGATATCAATCGACCCAAAAAAGATGTTCGTCACCTCTGCCGGCGGTGTCGGCAGGAAGCGAATCGCAAAACAGCCAAGCGAGCCATGGCGCTCAGCTGTCGTTACAATCCATCTTGATATTCTGTATTTGTTCATGATTGGTCTGATTCGAACCAGATTTGACTTGCGGCCAATATAAAAA
>SLHU01000060.1 GCA_007135995.1 Clostridiales bacterium
TACCCGGCAATATAAATCTGCATAGTAAGATAGAAAAAATAAATTGTCATCGATTTAATACTGAAGTAGTGGGGATGAAACAGATGATCATCATGCTGAAACCAGCTGATCGCTTGAACCGTAAGCCATGAAAAAAAGATGCCGGCGACAATCATCGGCCATGAAAATGACTCAGTGAAAATGAGCCAAACAAGGATCAGCAGACCCATAAGGGCAACTCTATATAATAATTTTTTCATTGAAAGCTCCAATCATTTTGATAATCAGCACCTGATCAGACTTTATCTTTGCATCTTCAACTTTAATTATACATAACACATTCATCCGCAATCAGCTGAGATAAATGATTACAGAGGTTTGACCCATAGATTATAACGAAGCATCGTTCATACTGCAATTATTTATTTTGCGTTTCACCATCTACCCTAACCTCTTTTGTCAATGGATCGATTGTCACCTGACGTTGTTGTCTGTTTGTTTTTCGATCGCAATAAAACACAAAATGCACCATCGGTCTTCCCTCCTGCCAGACCAGCTCAAAATCAGGATCATGCCAGTTCGCTATATAGGGATCATAAGGGACATGCGCCCGGGCCAGCTCTAAATAAAGCTCAGGATCCAGATAATTTCTAAATAAATAACTGTATCCAGCCATTAAAACCACCACTATAAATAGAACAAGTATAATTTTACGGGACTTCGCTCTCAACACATGCTGCTCCTAGTGCTTTATCTAACGACTTTCGAATACTCATGCTTTATACATAATAACATGCTGAATCACAAAATATAACGAAAATAAAACAGGCGGCTGACAGGACATTCATTTTTAAGTTTTCCGCTTATACCTCTTTATAACGGCTCTGCATGCTACATGTGAAAAATAAATCATTTTCATGATAGTATAATAATTTTGTTTCACAGAATGAAATATTTTGTTTATTATGTTGTTTTGTTGCGATGTATAACTGAATTTAATTACATCTTGAGCATCAGACATGTTTAATGAAAAGGTGTATTGTTTCTGTTCATTGGACAATAGTTGTGTACCGCTTTATAATATAACTGTTTTAGTTAACGATAAATGTTCGTCTGCTAAGCAGCAGGCGAAACAAAATGAGGAGGAGATTTTTATCATTTCCGAAGACAGCAATGCACATATTACAATCGAACAAAGAAAAAAAATACTCAAAAGAGTAGAACAAAAAGGGATTGAATTTATCCGCCTTCAGTTTATTGATATTTTCGGTATTCTGAAGAGTGTTAATATTACGCCTGATGAACTAGGGGATGCTTTTGAAGGTAATCTCATGTTCGATGGATCATCTATAGATGGCTATGCACGCATCAATGAGTCAGATCAGTGCCTGGTTCCTGATCCGTCCACCTTTCAGATCATGCCCTGGCGCCCTTCAGAAAAAGGGGTTGCACGCATGATTTGCGATGTATATAACCCTGACGGCACTCCCTTTGAAGGTTGTCCGCGTTATAATCTGAAGCGCGTCCTCAAGGAAGCCAGTGATATGGGATATGAAGTGAATCTGGGGCCAGAAGGTGAGTTCTTTTTGTTCCATACAGATGAAAAAGGCAGGCCAACTTTTGATATTCATGATAATGCCGGCTATTTCGACCTGGCACCCATTGATTATGGCGAAGACGCGAGACGGGATATCGTACTGAACATGAAGAAAATGGGGTTTCGTATCGAAGCGTCTCATCATGAAGTAGCACCTGGGCAGCATGAAATTGATTTTAAATACGATGAGGCCTTGCGGACAGCCGATAAATGGGTAACGTTCCGTGATGTCGTTAAAAATATAGCCAAAAAGCATAATCTTTACGCGACTTTTATGCCGAAACCTTTTACCGGTGAGAATGGATCAGCGATGCACTTTAACCAGTCACTCTTTAAAGATGGTGAAAATGTGTTTTATGATCCAAAATCCGATTATCAGCTCAGTGAGATCGCCTTATATTATGTGGGTGGCCTGCTGAAACACGCCAAAGGTATGACAGCGATAACGAATCCAATTATCAACAGCTATAAAAGGCTGAAACCAGGATATGAAGCGCCGATTCATGTTGCGTGGTCGAACTCAAACCGCAGTACACTGATTCGAATTCCAAGTCGGCGCGGCAAATCGACGCGAGTGGAACTTCGCAGTCCTGATCCTACTGCTAATCCGTATCTGGCATTCGCAGTGTCCGTAAAAGCGGGTCTGGAAGGTATCAAGCAGAAATTACAGCCGCCGCAATGCGTCGAAACTGACGTAAATTGCTTAACAGCAACAGAAAGAGCCTCCATCGATCTCAAATATCTTCCGAGAGACTTGTATTCAGCGCTGAAATCAATGGAACAAGATTCGCTGGTCAAAGAAGCGATTGGTGAGCACTGCTTCAACCGTTTCCTGGAAGGAAAATATCAGGAGTGGAATGAGTACGCTGAAGAAGTTCACAAATGGGAAGTTGACAGGTATTTAAGAAAATATTAAACACAAGATACGCATGTTTATGCCTGGCTTCACAAAAGTGAAGCCAGGCTTTTATATGCAGCTGGCAGAAAAAGGGGCCGACCAAACTTTTCCGGTAAAAAACGGCGTCCCGCAGCATGATTCTTTGATTGCCACTGATGGATACACAAAGTTTATGACACTGCCATGCTTCAGTTAGATACATCCTGAAGCAGCATGGTGACGCCGGTCATTTCTTGTTCAAGCTCATCACATTCCGCCTGCTGACTTTTAATATAGCCGTCAAAAAGCGCTGCTTTATCAGGATACTTGCATTTCAGTTCATGTGCTCTCATGCGAATGTATTGTTGCTGCTCTGTGTTAAGAGCAGTTAAGTCATCATCTTCTATCCGTACATCATCAATCATTTTCAAACCTGCAGCCGCAATCAGTTTCAGCCACTGCGCCCTGGTTGGGCAACGCACGTCATCATCTGCCTTCGCATAGGCATCATCAATAAAAATAAACCCACCCTTTTTTATTGTATTTTTCAACCTAGCCAGTGTGTCTTGCGGGCTTCCAAGTACATCTCCGACAGCACCCAGAATGACAATATCATAGTCTTTTTCATGCTGAACAGCTTCATTAATGTCACCTGTTTGAAACACACATAAATCTGAAACATCAAATTCTTTGGCTTTTCGATTCGCATATAACACAAAATCTTCTAAATAATCTATACCTTTTACCGAACAACCAAATGCTTTGGCAACTTTAATACTGACGGCGCCTTTTCCACAGGCCAGATCAAGCACTTTTGTCTCATCTGTCATGCTTATGTGTTTTGATGCCAACGCAATGATATCTTCAGGCGATGAACCCAGTTCCCATAA
>SLHU01000007.1 GCA_007135995.1 Clostridiales bacterium
CTTCGCTTTGAGTCCTTTCACGCTTCCCTTGTCCCATTGTTCAGGCAATGCGGGAAGAAATTCCATCGCTTCGTCGTGACACTGCAGGAGCATTTCAGCAATGCCTGCTGTACCGCCAAAGTTACCATCGATCTGGAAGGGCGGATGAGAATCAAGCAGATTATTCTGGGTTGATTTTCTAAGCAGTGCCATCAGGTTCTCATAGGCTTTCGTGCCGTCGTGCAGCCTGGCCCACATATTGATGATCCAGGCTCGGCTCCATCCGGTATGCCCGCCGCCATGCGCCAGACGCCGCTCAAGCGTTGCCTTCGCCGCCTGTGCCAGTTCAGGCGTTCTGCGTATCGTGAACAGATTGCCGGGATGCAGACCAAACAGATGTGAAATATGTCTGTGGCCCGGCTCCGCCTCTTCATAATCTTCAGACCATTCCAGAATCTGCCCGTATTTGCCAACCTGAGGTTTTGGCAGCCTGCTCAAAGCCTCCGCCAGCTCACCGGAAAAAGCATTGTCTTGCTGCAAAACCTTCGCTGCGGCGATACATTGCTTGAAAAGCATCTCAATAATCTGGCTGTCCATGGAGGGACCCATGCATAGCCGCCCTCGTTCACCGTTTTCAAGAATATAAGTATTTTCAGGTGAGATAGAAGGGCTGGTAACGAGCCTGCCCTTGTGATCTTCAACAAGAAAATCAAGGAAAAACAAAGCTGCTTCCCTCATGACAGGATAAACCCGTTCTAGAAAAGCCTGGTTCAAATTGTACGTGTAGTGCTCCCATAGATGCAGCGAGAGCCAGGCTGCGCCCATCGGCCAGTAGGTCGATGACAAAGATAAGTCCTGAGGTGCGGTATCCCCCCAGATGTCGGTATTATGGTGTGCGACAAAACCACGGCAGCCATACATCAGTTTCGCCGTCCGCCTGCCGTTTTCAAGCATTTTTTCCAGATGATCAAACAAAGGTAAATGGCATTCCTGAAGATTACAGGATTCTGCAGGCCAGTAATTCATTTCTGTATTGATGTTGATGGTATATTTGCTGTCACAGGCCGGCAGCATATCCTGATTCCAGATTCCCTGAAGATTGGCCGGCAGACTGCCTGCCCGGCTGCTTGCAATTAACAGATACCGTCCATATTGAAAATACAAACTGACCAGCCAGGGATCATCCAGGGCATCGTTTTCTTTTAGCCTGGCAAGCCGTTCGGCTGTGTCAAGCGGCTGCGGCGTTTCTGCGTCATCGTCAGGACAAAGATTTAAAGAAACCCGGCTGAAAAGTGCCTGATAATCAGCAACATGCCTTTCCAGTAAATGGTTGTAATCAAGGGCTGCCGCTTCACTATAAACTTGCCTGCAGGCTTCCTTATAATCTTCGTCATAAAAACTTGTTGCCGCGGATAAGATTAAAGTGACAGCATTCGCGTTGCGGATCACCAGCGTTTCACCAATTGTCTGCGCCTGGCCGCCTTCGCTAACGGCACCTAACGTTGTGCAGAATTTTATGCCATTCTCACTGCCGCAGCTTGCGAACATGGTAATCTGCCCGTTTTCTGCTTTTGCCTCATCCCTGAACCGGCTTCTTTTCAGCATTGCTTTTACGTGAATGGACTGCGGCTTGTCAGCGGTCAGACGAATCACGATAACCTGATCCGGTTCACTGGAGAAGTATTCTCGCTTGTACCGGATGTTGTTGTGACTGAACTGAACGGAGGCAAGGCCTTGTTCTAGATCCAGATCACGAACATAATCTGTGCTCTCCGTTTCATCAAATTGAAAGTCCAGAAAAAGATCTCCCATTGTCTGATAGGGTCTCTGACTTTCAGGTATGCCCGACAGCGCCATTAAAGCCAGCTCTTCTGCTTCGCGAATCCGTCCATTTGAAAGCAGGCTTCGAATCGTTCCCAAATGCTCAAACGCGTCCGGATTATTTCTGTCTACAGGATCACCGTACCAGACGCTGTCTTGATTAAGCTGGATCTGTTCGCGCTTTACATGTCCGTAGATCATTGCGCCCAGCCGACCGTTGCCTACAGGGATTGCTTCATTCCAGGAGGCTGCCGGTTTTTTAAACCACATTTTTAATCTGTCCTTGTTCTTCTCTTGCGTCTTGCTCATCATGTACCTCCGATTTGTATCGTCCTTATAAATTTATTGTCCACTTTATCAGAGTGTATGGCCAGTAATTTTTACGAGATTTACTGGTGTCATCACGTGTTTTACCTCAAACTAACAGGGACTTTGGCTAAAAATTGTCGATCACTTTTCTGACCAGCTCAGCCCACTGGGTCAGTCTCTGCGGCTGGCCGCGAACTGTCGTAATATCTTTGAGAATAAATTCGCAGGGCGTTTTGCTGTCCAGGCAGGCCTTCAGTGTCATTTTGGTCTCACTGATGATTGATTCACTGTCCAGCGCATCTGTCGCGACGAACGATGGACTCGATTTTCGGGCCATGACGTAATCGCTGCCCATTTGCTGTGCGGCCATTTCAACATCAGCCCAGGGGCTGATCGAAATCCGGCGCACATTCCTGATTTTCCGGATAAGGTCAATTTTACGATGCAGCGGTTCACAGCAGCCATAGTTGACCAGGCCAAAACGTTCATAATAAGGCTTCATATATTCGATCTCAAATTCATCATGCATGGCCGGAGAAACTTCAGAAAAAATCTGCGCAGCACCGGCCACCCAGCAGTTTTTAGCTTTAACATGGCCCGGGTCAAAATCATTGCCCGGCAGTTCATCACTGTAGGCACCACTGCAATGGATCGTCGGCTGGTCAGCAGCAAGAAGGTTTTCAGCTTCGTACTGGTCCAGGGCTGCCATCTCAATTTCCAGCAGACGGCTCATCAGCATATGCAAAAATTCCGGGCGGTCTGCCAGATCATACAGAACCGGTGTCGCCCCGCGCCAGAAAACAATCCGGTCCCAGACGGCTGCCCAGATGCTGATGCCAGACATTTTAATCGGAATAATATCACCGATCAGTTCATTGAGCAGCGCTTCCCGATCAGCTGTTGCCGCGGCATCGAAACGAATCAGCGGTATCTGCAGTTTCTCCAGCGCTTTTTCATCCGCCAGCTGATCTTCAAACAGATGCGTCTGCGCATCCTCATGGAACTGATCATCGGCGCTGTTCAAAGCGGAAACACCGCACCCGGTATCTGTGTATACTTTTCCGACCTGAAGGTACGGGTAAAAGGCCATATCACAGGGGAAATGACGCCATTTATATAGTTCGCTGCGCATCTGCCACTCAATTTTGCGCAAAAACGGATCCTGGCAGAAAAGTGTCAGTTCATCATTGATATTCATCTCATGCCAGGGAATCTGATCAATCATAACCA
>SLHU01000412.1 GCA_007135995.1 Clostridiales bacterium
ATGGCTTCTTTTTATGTCGAAGTAGGTGATGAGATGATCTTCTTTATCCTGTAAATCTTCAGATGCTGCCGGAGACAAGCGCGGCAACCATCCCTACAACCACCGAGCCAAGCAGACTCACTGCCAAAAATACGGCCATCACTCTTACAACTACTTTTTTGTTTACTTTCATATTAAATCCTCCTCGCGTACCATTTTACACTAAACTTGTACCATCTTACACTAAAATAGAACGGCCGCACAGACATAGACATCCTTTTGATGTGATTTCTGGCAGTCTAATCATGTGAAAGGGTGTTCGATGCTTAAAACAGATTGTCAGGAAGAGCGCTTAAAGACGTGTTATAATGTCAGATAACTTTGGGTGATCCATTATCAAGGATTCGTTTGATTCAATTGGGGGATGTAGTTTCATGAAAAGGACAACTGGCGTTTTACTACTGTTTTTTGCGTTTATAATCGCTTTACTGCTCAGCGCAGCAGGCTGTGTTTTTCCTGAATATGAGTCAAGTGATGTGAGTCATACGACTGTCCGGATTACCCATACAACCGGACGAATTGAAACAGAAGCTGAATCAGATGCACCTGATGAGACGCAGCAGTACTCATTAATGGGTGAAGTGGTTAATGTTCGTTCTTTCGTTCATATTCGCGCCGGGGCCAGTCTGGATGAGGCAGTCATCAGTACTGCTCGAAATGGTGCTCAGTTTCCTGTCAGCCAGGTTTTTTACGATGATGACTGGCATGAGATCAGCTATGAAGGACAAACAGCCTATATTCATGCTGACTTTTTTGATGTCTTACCCGAAACCGAAGACCCTGATGAAACGGGTGAGGATCTTAGTGAGGACTCAGAACAAGATGACATGGATGCAACTGATTCAAATGCCGGCATTGGTGATGATGCATTGTCAGAGGGTGATCAGGATGACACAGCTGATGATGCAATGGCTGACGAAATCAGTAATGATATAGATCATACTGATGATGAAGAAGGTGTTGGCTGAACCTTGAAACCCATCAGTTTGAGGGCTTACAGCAGGTTCGAATTGTATTATCTATACAAATCTCATTGACTTGACCTTATCTGTTTATACTCGCTTTTTTGCACAATAAGGCGATTCATGTTATCTTATTATTGTGATCTTTAATCATTAATGGCTTTGGCTGTCTTGAATTAAGCAGTTTATTAAGCCTGTAATTATACTGGTACAAGGAGGTATCACATGCCGGAAAACATGAACATGAAAAGCGCTACAATTGACAAGCAGAATATACCCAACGCAACAGCTGATCTGATGAAAAGACTGCAAAATGATATTTCGGATTACACAGAGGTCAAGGATTCGATTCTAACTGGTTTTGAGGTCAGTGACCGAATCGACGCAATAAAAACGAAAATCATGAAAAAACTTGACGCTTCTGAGTCTGACTGGAATGACTACCACTGGCAGCTGAAGCATCGTTTTACAACTGCCGAAGAAGTCGCTTCTATCATCGATTTAACGAAGCAGGAATATAAAGACATCGATGAGGTGGCATCGCAGTATCGCTTTGCGGTATCGCCGTATTACCTTTCGTTAGTGGATCCCGATAATCCCAACTGTCCGATTCGTCTGCAGGCGATTCCAACGATTTCGGAAATGGATCCGGCAGGCAAGCTTGATCCCATGGACGAAGCCGGCAGTACGCCAGTTCCCGGAATTACCCGGCGTTATCCAGACCGTCTGATTATCAAGGTCACCAATCAGTGTGGCATGTACTGTCGTTTTTGCCAGCGCCGCCGACTCATTGGTGAGCAGGATAATCATGCGGATCGTGAGATGATCTACAATGCGATTAAATATATCGCTGACGAAAAAGAGATTCGTGATGTCCTGATAACGGGCGGCGACTCATTGATGCTCAGCGATGATTTTCTGGATGATATTCTGACGCGCATCAGAGCCATTGATCATGTTGAAATTATTCGTCTCGGCTCAAGAACGCCCGTTACACTACCGCAGCGCATTACATCTGAACTGGCCAATATGCTCAAAAAGCATCATCCGCTTTATCTTAATACACACTTTAATTCACCATCTGAAATCACACCTGAGGCTGAACGGGCCTGTGCCCTGCTGGCAGATGCCGGCATTCCGATTGGAAACCAGATGGTGCTTTTAGGCGGGATCAATAATGATAAATATGTTGTCAGAAAGCTTAATCAGCAGCTTTTGAAAATACGTGTTAAACCTTATTATATTTTCCACGCCAAACAGGTTCGCGGTACTTCCCGCTTCTGGGTCCGGATTGAAGAAGGTCTTGAGATTATGGAATCACTGCGTGGCTATACGTCAGGCATGGCTATCCCAACCTATATTGTTAATGGTACAGGCGGTTTGGGCAAAACACCTATGCTTCCAAATTATCTGCTTTATATCGGTAAGAATAGAGCTGTATTTCGAAACTGGGAAGGCGAAACTTTCGAAATTGAAAATGATTTTGCACCTAATGAGTTTAAGGGCAAAGAGCCGTGAAAAAGCTAAATCAACTCGTTTCAACCAGATGTGAACTGACTTCAGTTAGATGTGAGTTGATTTTCAGCCGGATATAAATTGACTTAAGCAGCTGTGAGCTGTTTTACCAGACAGATGTGAGCGGGCTTTATCTCAAGAGGATAAACAGACTGTTGTCAGAACAACCCTTACGAAAACCCCCTCTAAGTTACAAACTCAGAGGGGGTTAATGTTTTTTCCATTTGCTGCGACACCGTTAAACTTTGTCAAACATAGTCAGACTAAGTCAGACTAAGATCCGTTTACGTTTAACGCATTCGTATGTTATCGCTTGCTACTATGGCGTCTTTTTCGTGAATCCAGGTAATCGAGCTGTAATAAAAGCTGACAGTAACCATATCACCGTACATATCATTTTCCGGCAGGAAGACCATAGGTTTATAATGCAACACTTCTGTCAGCATAGCATCTTCAAGTATAACTGTATAATAGTGTTCACTTTGACCTTGATCATTTGTACGCCAGTAATGAATTGTCACTGTTGCTTGTTCACCTGTTGCACACATCTGATTTAATTTCGGAGCACCTGGACTTAAATGTGTCGTGACAATAAAAGGCTTATGTTTTCTCGTTCCTGTTATCAAACCAGTTGATGGATCTGTTGGAATATATAATGTGTGATCAATCGCGAAAACAGCATGCATTTTCTCTCTGCCAGAATCTGTCACGTCACCTTCGATTTTGCCTTGAATGTTACCGACTATTTCCATATAGGCAATCGAGGCTTTTCCTGAGACAGTTTGTCCCGAATAACCTAATAAGCTGCCAAATCCCGGCTG
>SLHU01000003.1 GCA_007135995.1 Clostridiales bacterium
CTGGCCCTTGCCAGATTTTCTGTCATTCTTTTTTCTCTGGCTGCCTGTTTTCTTACATACATTCAAATTCCGCGTGAGCTAGAGGCATTTCGCCAACTATCCGCTGCTTTCATGCTCGCCTGCCTCCTCTTATTTCAGATAGTATCCGCTGCTATGAACGTGAGCCTGAAACGATACGACGAGTTGCTGACCTTGTCTACGCAGTTTCTCGCGTTCACAGGCCTGATGCTGCAAGTGCGCCTGGCCATGGACATGCTGCCTCGCGAAATACCGGAAACTGAAATTGCCGCCTTAACAACTTTGCTCCTGTCAGATTTGCTGCCTCAGGCTATCAGCTTGATCACCGGTTTATTGCTGCTTCCAGTTATCGCGATTCTTACGGCCAGAACACGGCTTCTTGAACCGCTCACGTTGATCTGTGTTGTACTGACCCCTCTGCTGCTGATTGTGACACTCATCTTTGGCTGGGGCGCGGAAACGCATGGGGCGACTTTATGGATCAATATCGCTGGTTTTTCAGTTCAACTGACCGAGTTGGCCAAGATTACTTTTCTTATAGTCCTGGCAAGTGTTTTTAAGCATCGGCCACCACTCAGAACTCAGCTGTTTTTCGCTGTGTGGGCAGCCTGCATCTTGTTATTGATCATGGTCCTGCCTGATCTGGGCCTTATTATTGTCCTTCTGCCCACTACATTAATTGTATATGTTGTGATGACCTCTGCTTATCTCAATGCGCTGCTGATGCTGCTTGGCAGCTCAGTACTAGGCGGGTTTGCCTACAGTTTTTTCCCGCATGTGCAGCGCCGGCTGGCTGGCTGGACAACCCTCTGGACAGAAATTAGTGATAATAACCGTCAGATTGTTTATGGTCTGCAGGCAATCGCCAGAGGGGGACTGCTTGGCAGAGGCCTTGGCAACGGCAGCCCAGGCGGTATTCCTCTGGCATCATCTGATATGATTTTTTCAATTGTCTGTGAGGAGCTGGGATTTTTGTTCGGCGTCAGTATTGTGATCATCTTCATGGTTTTCTGGATGCGATCCGCAAGAACAGCTGTTATCGCTCAAGATGGTTTTTCGTCCAGCCTCGCGCTCTCAGCAGGAACGCTTTTATTTTTTCAGGCTTTTATTGTGATCACAGGTGTTACCGGACTTTTACCTTTGACTGGTAAAACGATTCCGCTGTTGGCCAAAGGAGGCAGCTCTGTAGTTTCCGTCTTTATACTGACAGGGCTGTTGATTGGTTTAGCTGGCAGAAAACTGGAGGCAAAGCGGAAATGAAAACGTTACTTCGCAACATTAAAATAATCTTTGTCTTCTTCATTATTTTGTCCGTATTTTTTCTCGGTGCTCTGAGCATTCAGCTTTATCGCAGTCAGACGCGTCTGGCTGTAGCCGCAGGTGAAAACAAAGAAGCGTTGAAAGCAAGATACGCTAACGCTGGTAATATTTTATCAGCTGACGGCCAGCTGCTTGCTTACAGTGAGGATGGACAAAGATTCTATCATCAAGATCCGCGGACGGCAGCTTCTCTGCTCCATCTTGTTGGTGACTACACACACCATATCGACCAGACAATAGAATCAAGATATCAGCGTGCGCTGACGGGGTCACAACGCCATTTTTTCCACCAGCTGTTTTTAGACATACAAGGGCTGGGACTTCAGGGTGATACCCTTACGCTAACTGCAGATGCCGAACTTAGCCGATATGCCAGCGAACTGCTCGCCAGCCATCACGGAGCTATTGTGATGATGAACTATCAGACAGGTGCTGTTCTTGTTTCTGTCAGCCAGCCCTCCGCGAGTCCGGAATCTGTGATCAATTGGGAAGGATTTGCTGAAGGTTCGCTTTTTAACCGTGCTTTTAAAGGCCAGTACGTCCCTGGATCGATCTTTAAAATCATGACTGCTGCTGCCTGGCTTCAAAGTGAACACGCTGATACCGATTTTGAGCAAAACTGTTCTGGTGAATCAACCATTGGACCCGCTGGAGCTAGTGAGCAGGGTGATGGCCACGGCAGAGTTAATCTGGAAACCGCGTTTACGCTGTCGTGTAACATATATTTCGGAGCAGCTGGTGTACAAGCAGGTGCGGATGCCCTGTTCCAGACAGCATCTGAAGCGAATTTCAATCAGCAGATCAGCGCAGGAGCCATTGAGTTGCCTTCAGGACGCATCAGCCTTCCGGATGATCCTGAGCCGTTATCATGGGCCGCGATCGGCCAGCCATCTGAGCCGGGAATTATCACAATGACGCCGCTTCACATGGCCATGCTCGCTGGCAGTATCGCTCACGAAGGCGTCGCCATGAAACCACAGTTAATTCTCTATCGTACAGATCCATCCGGGCGTCAATTTGATTTCATCAAACCAGAGCGCCAGGCACAGTACATGCCGCTGCCCGTCGCGGCTATGCTTGATTCACTTATGCAGGAAACCGTTTTATCCGGGACAGGCAGGGCCGCCGCGGCAGCGGGTATTATAACAGCCGGTAAGACAGGAACGGTACAGCTGGACAATCAGGCAAACAACGCGTTATTCACAGGATATATCAAGGATGAACGTCTGCCTTTAGCCATTGCTGTGGTTGTTGAACAGGGCGGTTCAGGCGCTCAGGCAGCAGCACCCATTGCCGGCGCGCTTTTTTCAGCCGCGGCAGAAAAATACATTGAACCATAGAATATGAGAAAATCAGATTGGGTGTAACCCTTATCAATTATCGATCAGTGCCAAGCTGCTATAAACGGCGCGTGAAGATATGTTAGAATATGACAAAGCCGGCAGCTGATATACCAGCAATTACAAAATAAAAGATAACTGCCAATTTTGAAAGGAGGCTGCATCTGACCCAGCTGACGTTTAGGGCAGCAGTGCGGAACGATGCAAAAAAAGATGGAAAAGATTGCGCTTTTTGCTTTCAGAGGTGATCCAATTTGTTTTATTCATGTCATGCTTAACGCGCTTGATATGCATAAGGCTCATAAAGATGTCAAAATTATTCTAGAAGGGGAAGCAGTTAAACTGATCAAAGCCATGCGTGAATCTGAGAACAAATTGTTCGCGCAGCTAGAGGCACAGCAACTGATTGACTGTGTCTGCAAAGCCTGTTCTGCTAAAATGGGCGTTCTGGAATATAACTCAAAATCAGGTATTCGACTTGCAGATGAGATGAGCGGGCATCCTGCCATGACAACCTATCTCAAACAGGGATACAGCATTATTTCAATTTGACACCTATGTGAACCCTTCCCATTTAGTTATATGAAGTCGCGTTTTAAAGCGCACACTTGTCTTGATGCTTGACATAATGCATGCAGAC
>SLHU01000261.1 GCA_007135995.1 Clostridiales bacterium
GCCGTTGATCCAGCAGTTTTGCCAGTGTCTGGAGGACATTGTGTGCTCCAGAATACCCTTATAGGTACCCGCCATCGCGTGATAACCCAGCAGGACAACCGCGTCATAATCTTCAATGCCGGGCATCCGCTTTCCGGCGCTGTTTCCCATCACATAACCGTCAGCAGCGGAAGACAACTCAGGCCAGATCACATTATTACCGCTGGCATGTGCGTCTCTGACCATGACCTGTTTAGCTCCGGCAGCTTTCAGCGACTCCACACAATGATTAATTTCTTCTGTCATCATTTGTCTGAGCTCGCTGTAATACTTTCCATCCAGTGATACCTGGTCTCGCAGATGGACACCACAAAGCCCTTCAGCGTCTGCCATTAGATAAATATTCATAATCACATCTCTCATTTCTGTCGTCTATAAATGACCTGTTCATTTCTTAATGCATGCTGAAAGTATGCAATAGTCCAGCTGACAGCTTACCGCTGACACAAACCAGGTATTTATTCAAGGTGATATTTCAAACAACACAAAACAGGATACTTGAACTCTTTTCATGTACAGACTGCGATGTAACGTTTATCTATTATCTGCCAATTATCTGCCTGCACTAATTGAACTCACAACAACACAGTAACGGTTTTTTATTATCTGCCAATTATCTGCTCGTACCAATCGCTTGTCTTTAATATAGTGCTACAGCGACGCAAAAATCGCCTCGGCCTGGTCAGCGAAACGCGACACGACATCATCAATCTTAAACTCATGCTGATCGTTCATATAAGTATAGACCGTATTTTCAAAAGACCGGTACCATTTTTCCGGAATCGCTGACAGACCATACGCAGCGCCAAAAATACTGCCCGCCGTCGCCGCTGTACAGTCGTTGTCATAGCTCATCGCGACAATTTCGCCGATCACCTTTGTAAAATCATCGCCGCCGATCAGCAGCCCGAATACCGTCAGACAGGCATTGAGATTTGTATGTACACCAGACATACCGCCAAATCGCTTCTGAACAGCCTGTCTGGCATCTTCATAATTTAAAACGGTATCCGCGATATCAAGCGCCCAGCGAAGGTCTCGTGCAAGCAGACAGTCCAGTGGAATTTCAGCCAGGCCCTTCTCAAGCGCTTGCTTCACATTTCGCGTGGCGAAGGCCGCTGCAATCACGGCGCTAAAATACATGGCACCATAAAGTCCATTTCGTCTGTGGCTGATAAAAGCATCGCGCCAGGCTAGTTCAGCTGCCTTTTCCGGCAGACCCGGTGCCACGTAGCCCCAGGGATCTGAGCGAATGTCAGCGCCAATCCATTGGACATAAGGGTTTTGATGCTCAGCCGCCTTTTCGGCAGAGATATTTTTACGAAGGTTGTCCAGCGCGATTTCTTCAGCTGTGCAGGCGTAGGGCAAGTACTTTAGCCAGGCCTTGCCCACCTCATTCACCGTGAAGTGAATGCCGCTGTCTTCAAGAATCAGCAGTCCCAGCAGCGTGTATGTCACATCATCGTCTACCGGCACCCCTTTTATGCCGGAACGGGTATAAGTCTGGCATTTACTCATACCATAACGCAGATCTGACGGATTTTTTGCCGCAGACCAGTAATCTTCAGGCGGAAAAGCATCACCACAATATTCTGCCCACTCCCGCATCGCTTCAACCGTCCAGAATTCTACAGGCGCGCCCAGCGTACAGCCGGCAAACCGGCCGATCAGAGCACCTTTTAACTGGTCCATATAATCCTTCCGGTCAAACGTCTGCCAAAGAGCATGCTCGCCTTTTGGCCGCAGCAGCCGAATCTGGTCCAGATGATCCGGCTCATTATCTCTCAGTGCTTCATCTTCAGGGAGCTTTCGCAAGGTGTCCAGACAATCCTGAAGCGTTTTACCTGCCAGGTCAAGGATCTGCTGAATAAATTCTTCTGAAGCACCCGCTTCGTATTTCAGCTGTGCGTAACTGACGAGTTGCTCACGCAGTTTATTAAAGTCTGGTGCTTCCGGGTATTGCATGGGATAATTCATAAAAGCCTCCGTTTTTTATCATATGCTTCACAATCTGTCAGAATGCAGATAAAACAAGCATCACTTCAAAGAATAACAATATTTTTTCCGATCAAGCAGCTTTTATATGATCTCAGAAAAATAATCGATTTGAAACAACACAACTGATCTAAAATAATTTCATCTCAAACGAAATCAATGCCCACCTCATGCGCTGCCGAACGAATATAATCAGCAGCCAGCTGATACTCCTGCTGTTCCTGCAGATGCTCGAGCATCAGGGGCACGTCATCTAGTTTACTGATATGACGCAGATAACTGCCATAATCCAGCCAGCCAAGACCGGGCCGCACTTCATTCAGATGAAGCGTCAGATTCTTACCGATGGTGATATCCTTCGCGTGGCAGCTTCTGATCTTTGGCCCAAGCTTCTCAAACAGCTCCTCCAGCAGCGCTGCGGTATTGTAGATCATCCGCGGGCTGATCACAATATTAACAGGATCCAGATGCACCGCGAATGCGTCACGATCAACTGCTTTCATCAGTTCAAGATACGAATCAGCACTGTCCGGGAGCATCCAAGGCATCATCTCAAGTCCATAGAAAGTCTTTTCTGGTTTGACCGCATCAATAATCTCTCTGACGATATCGACAATCAGGGCAAAGGTGTCATTTTTATAAAAGTCAGGGTGTGGCCCATCCCAGGTATCGCTCATCGAACCGGCGATATTGACACAGCAGCGCGCCCCCAGTTCATCTGCCAGAGACAGCTGCGTTTTACAAAGTTGCAAAGCTTTTTTGCGTTCACTGTCATCCGAACTGAGTGGATTGCTCCAGGCACCCACTTCAGCGATCACCAGATTCGCTGCTTGTGCTGCTTTACGAAAATCGCCAATCAATGTTGTGTCATCAAGAGATAAATGAGGCGCATAAGCAGCTGAATAGCCCTGCTTCTGATGCGCACGAACCCAAGCTTCAGGATTATTCAGTTCCTTAACTTCAACGGGACCACCTAGTCGAATCATGCTGTATCACTCCAATCATAATTAAGCTGATGCATCTACTGCTTTCATTTTCTTGTCTCCGGGAAACATAAACAATCTCCTGATATCGATTTGCGTCCAGGATTTTGTCCGCCCCCCTAACTACCCTTTTAATATTACCACATAACCACCAGTCTAATTGTTATCACGCGTAACATCAAAGTCTAAAATCAGCAAATAGACAGAAACAAGCACAAACACAATAATCAAATAAATCCAGTTTAGAAGTGATTTAAGAAGCACCCTGGAATTTAGATTCGTCTTATGAATAATGTGA
>SLHU01000137.1 GCA_007135995.1 Clostridiales bacterium
GCTTCCAGCGCGCTCGATTCAAGCCGTGTGGCGGTGTCAATCAAATCCTGAGGCGGCACTTCAGCCAGCTGGCTGCTGTACGGATCGGTCGGTTCCCAGGGTGCGCCTGCAAACAGATCCTCATTTTCTGTATCAGATAAAACTTCAGCATTGGCGGCTGCTTCATCCAGCAGCCAGGCAATCACGTCAGTTTCCAGCTTTTCTGAAAACGCGTATCCCATTTTACCGTGTATCTGACCACGAAAACTAACCCCTTGCTGCTGACTGCTTTCATAGTGACTGATATTGCCTGAAAAGACACGCACTTCCAGGCCGCGAGAACCTGCAATATAAACCTCAGCGGCTGAAAAACCCCTGTTTTTTGCTTCATCCAGTAAAGACTGCTGAAAATCCTGCTGATTCATGATTATTTCCTCCCGCCTACTGTCATCTGGCTGACCCTGATCATCGGCTGGCCGACATTCGCCGGTACCGACCCGCTGATTGAGCCGCACATACCTTGCGCCATTTTCATGTTATTGCCGACTTTATCAATCTTCAGCAGTATATCAGCGCCTTTGCCGATCAATGTCGCGCCGCGGACCGGCTGCGTGATCGCGCCATCCTTAATCAGGTAAGCTTCCTGGACGCTGAAATTAAATTCGCCGCTGGCCGGATCCACCGAACCGCCGCCCATCGACTTCGCGTAAAGACCTTCCGGCGTACTTTTGATAATATCAGCCGGGTCATCCTTGCCAGGCGCAATATAGGTGTTGCTCATCCGTGAAGTTGGCGCGTAGCGATAGGATTCACGGCGGGACGAGCCGGTGGAAGCAAGTCCGAGTTTGCGGCCATTATGCCGGTCAACCATATAGTTTTTCAGGATACCGTCCTGGATCAGGACAATTTTCCTGGTGGGCGTACCCTCGTCATCAATATCTCGCGAACCCCACTCATTAGGCAGCGTCCCATCGTCAATTGCACTGACAATCGAACTGGCGATTGGCTGGTTCATTTTATTCTGGAAGACAGACGCGTTTTTTGCCAGCGCGGTCGCTTCCAGGCTATGTCCGCACGCTTCATGAAAGATCACACCGCCAAACCCGTTGTCAATGATCACCGGCATCTGGCCCGAAGGGCAAAGCTCTGCCTGAAGCATGGTCACTGCCGTTCTGGCCGCGTCTCTGGCAAGCGTATTAGTGTCCAGATCATTAAACCATTCGTAGCCGCGCCTGACACCCGGCGCTGCATAGCCGGTCTGCTTTTCTGTATCAGACGAGGCGACTGCTTCTACAGAAAAACGCGAGTAAATCCGCTCGTCCTCTGTCAGCAGGCCTTCTGAATTAGCGATCAGCACTTGTGTTTCAAGCTCTGTCAACCCCGTACGTGTCTGGCTGATCAGCTTGTGGTAATCGCTGGCACTGTCACTGGCATCACGTAGTTTTTTTACTTTTCCAGGCTTGTCAACCAGTCCGGGACGAATCGAATACGGATGCGTTGACACATGTTCTTGCCGTATAAGTGTTTCTGCCATGGCCTGTCTGTCGCCCTGAAGCGCAGCGGCTGTCAGGCGTGTCAGTTCAAGCAGAGAGCCTTCTGTCAGATCATTGCTAAAAGTGTAAAGGCACATCTCACCTTTCCATAAGCGCAGACCCAAACCGGAATCAAGTCCTGAAAGGGCTTTTTCAAGCTCACCATTAACCATGGACAGCTGGCTTTTGCGTGATTCCTCGCAGAAGATTTCCGCAAAGTCGGCACCTGTCGCCAGCGCCTCATTGAGTATTCGTTCGATCAGCAACGATTTCAGCATGTATTATCCTCCTATGGTCCAGGCATATCGTTGAGCCCGGACAACGAGTGTTTATGTTTTTAAACAGATAAAACCTGGTTCGGCTTGATGGTCTAAACACCATTATACCGAACATCACAGGAACGTGCTACATCATACCATGCTGCAGCATATATGGCCGTAACATAGCAGTCATGCAGCCAGGTTTTCAGCCTGGACCGGGTTAAAAAAGACTCGCCGATGCGATGCGCGGCATTACCGGAGATTTCCGAAAGATAGTATCTGCATATGGATAGTACCTGCAGATGTTAGAATAACATGCGTCTGCATGCAGCTCTTCAGCTTCAGCGGCTGTACATGCGGCCGATCAGGAAACGGACCAGCCTGAGCGGCAGTATTTTTTTAAGGACAACGGCCGTTTTATAAATCAGACCCGGAATATAAACCGGCGGCAGTGTTTTTTTCTTCATTTTCCTGAGAATCAGCCTGGCCAGCTGTTCTGCTGACATGCCCAGCTGTTCGTCACGTTCCATTTTCAGAATTGAACGTTCAAATCTTGCACGATAAACGCTGTTTTCCGGTACAGACAGTTTTTCTCGTGACTGCGTAAAACCTGTCTGGGTGTCGCCTGGCTGGACAACCATGCACCGGATGCCATACGGGCTGACTTCCTCACGCAGCGCCAGTGCCAGGGCTTCAAGGGCTGCTTTCGATGCTGAGTAGTAAGCTTGAAACGGAATCGGCAGTACCGCGGCCATTGACCCGATAAATACCAGGCTGCCGCGATTTTGCAGACGCATCTGCGTGATGACGGCAGGCAGAAATGTGCTGACTCCAACAACGTTCGTCAGCATCTGCGAGGCGGCCTGACCGGCAGGTGTTTCTTCAACCGCGCCGGCTATACCATAACCGGCGTTGAAATAGACGGCGTCCAGGTGGCCTTCTTTTTCAATCAGCCTGGCGACGGCCTGGCTGCAGCCGGCCGCGTCATTGACATCGAGTTGAATTTGAACCACTCCATGATCGTTTTTCTGCCAGTTTTCGCTGGCAGGATATCGCCGGGCGGCGCCGTAAACGCGGCAGCCTGATTTCAGCAGCTGGCTGGCAAGTGCCTGGCCAATCCCCGAGCTTGATCCGGTAATCAGGACAACGTCAGATTCGCAAGTTTTTTTGCGGTTTTCTCCGCAAATTTTTTCGCGGTTTTCTCCGCAAGTTTTTTCGCGGTTTTCTCCGCAAGTTTTTTCGCGGTTTTCTCCGCAAGTTTTTTCGCGGTTTTCTCCGCATGTTTTTTCGCGGTTTTCTTTGGCTGATTCAAGCGGTCCGGCACATGCCGGCGGATCTGCCTGCTGCTGCTTATTATTATCTGCCACCTGCATCACCTCATTTTCTTCCCAGGAGCCTGAACTGCCGGTTCAGCTGCCTGCGATACATGCCCGCGTCAGGAACATACTGGTTCAGCAGCGCCCAGAAAGCGCTGCTGTGGTTCATGTGCACCAGATGGCATAATTCATGATAGATCACATAATCA
>SLHU01000293.1 GCA_007135995.1 Clostridiales bacterium
CTGCGTGATATCGGCCGGGGTATCCTGCCTGCCAGACGCGGTCCAGCCAGGGCATCACGCTTTCTGACCAGCGCGCCGGGACTGGCCTGGCGTCTGCAGAGAAAAACACTGCTCAGCTGGATGATTATCATGGTACTCATCGGTCTCACGTTCGGCGCTGTCAGCCAGGAATATGGCGCGTCTATTGAAGATATTGAGTTTTTCCAGGAGTTCTTGCTGTCAGCGGACTATTTCATTTTCTCGATGATCGCGATTGTTTCATCAATTCTGAGTCTGTTTACGCTGCAAAGCCTGATGCGCATGCGTTCTGAAGAAGCTGACGGACCGCTTGAGACCTTCCTTTCAACACCTGTCAAACGTTTTACCTGGATGCTGAGTTTTATCGGTTTCAGCTTGATCGGAACACTTGTCCTGCTGTTAACCTTCGCTCTTGGTGCAGGCGTATCGGCTCAGTCCAGCGCATCTGAAATTGCGGAATTCATCAAGGCAGCGCTCTATCAGGGCAGCGCGATCCTGGTCATCTCAGGTCTGGTCATAACGATATTCGGGCTGTTGCCAAAAATATCCAGAGGTTTGGCATGGATTGTTGCCATGACAGCGATTCTGATTGGACCGGTGCTGGGCCCGATGCTGAATTTATCCGATGAGATTCAGAATCTGTCTCCTTTCACGCATATCGCACTGCGGCCTGATGAGACGTCCACTGCTGCGCTTGTCTTACTGACAGGGATTGGCCTGCTGCTCTCGATAACCGGTATTGCCGCGTTCAGCCGCCGCAGCCTGAAGTTATAAAAAATGTTGGAAAGAAGGATGATTATGCGACAAAATGAATCTGTTTCCGGCGGTCAGCATTTGTTTCAGTGGTCATTTTCCTTGCTGGTTGATACACAGGCTGATATATGGGTCACCAACTGTTTTGATAATGTGACCGTAGAGAGTCATGAAAACAAAACCCGGATCTTCGGATCAGTAGAAGACATCTCTGCCGTATATGGCTTGATCACGGGACTAAGAGACATGGCAACAACGATCCTTCATCTTGAAATCAGAAGAGAAAGAAAGGGATATGCGTCCAATTGAATGATGACCCGTTCACGATGGATTTGGTTTGAAGTGAGTGTGTGCATCCAGGCAGATGACAAGACAAGCCGGCTTCGGCAGAGCCATAAGCACTGATCAGAAACGATTGCTGGTCAGTGCTTTACGCTGTCTGCCAACGCTGAATGCAATGCAGAAAAATGGTCGTAAGAATCATCTGAAAACTGAATCTTATCGCTCTGCACCCTTAATAATCGCTCATTGAAATATTGTATATGATGTGTTATAATAATCGTTATTAGAAGCAACATTTCTGTTCATTCTCTTATCTGCCAAAGCTGCGTTGGGCAAAAACCAGCCGCTCGAAACTAGGTGATTTCATGAATATCTTACTCGTTTACCCTGAATTTCCTGATACCTTCTGGAGTTTTAAGCATGCACTGAAATTTATCAACAAGCGTGCCGGAGCACCGCCACTTGGGCTGCTGACGGTCGCAGCCATGCTGCCTGACAGCTGGAATCTGCGCCTGGTAGACCTGAACATCGAAAAACTGCGGCAAGAGGATCTTGGCTGGGCTGATTATGTGATGATCAGCGCGATGATTGTCCAGCGTGATTCAGCCACAAAGCTGATTGCCCGCTGTAAGAAAGCAGGCGTGAAAGTCATCGCGGGCGGTCCGCTTTTCACCATGGAGTACAGCCGGTTTCCGGATGTGGATACCTTTGTGCTCAACGAAGCAGAAATAACTTTACCTCAGTTTCTGGCAGACCTGGAAAAAGGAAGTGCCGGGAAAATCTACAAAACTGCTGAGTTCCCGGATATCCGCCAGACACCAGTGCCCCTCTGGCATCTGGCCAAACTGAAATACTACGGAACTGTTGCGGTGCAGTTTTCAAGAGGCTGTCCGTTCAGCTGTGATTTTTGTAACGTAACAAGCCTGCTTGGCCATCGGCCGCGAACGAAGTCTGCCGGTCAGATGATTCGTGAACTGGACAGTCTTTATCAGGCAGGCTGGCGCGGCGGAGTGTTTTTTGTTGATGATAATATTATCTGTAATAAACAGCAGCTGAAAACAGAGCTGCTGCCGGCTCTGATTGCCTGGCGAAAAGGTAAAGTCGGCATGCCGTTTAACACTGAAGTGTCAATCAACCTGGCGGATGATCCAGAGCTGGTAAATCTAATGACAGAAGCCGGCTTTGATACAATATTTGTTGGTATTGAGACACCTAATGAAAGCAGCCTGGCAGAATGCAACAAGACACAAAACCAGGGACGCAATCTGCTTGACAGCGTCCGCTTTTTACAGGAAGCCGGCCTGCAGGTGCAAGGCGGGTTTATTGTTGGTTTTGATAATGACACCTTGGATATTTTTAATCAGCAAGTCAGCTTTATTCAGCAAAGTGGTATCGTTACCGCGATGGTCGGGCTGCTGCAGGCGCCGACCGGTACCAGTTTGTTCGAGCGGATGAAGAAAGAGGGACGAATTGTTGATGACAATATGTCAGGAAATAATACAGACGGTTCGACCAATATCATCCCGAAAATGGGCCTTGATAAGCTTCTGGAAGGATATCATCAGCTGCTCAGGCAAATCTACTCACCCAAATACTACTATGACCGCGTCCTGACGTTTCTCAAACAGTGTCCGCTGCCGAAAATCAAGTATCATCTAGACTTCCAGTATTTCCTTGCACTCTGGCGTTCTATTCTCCGGCTGGGCATCCTTGGCTCAGAACGGCTTCAGTACTGGAAAATGTTTATCTGGACGCTTTTCAGACGGCCGCGCCTGTTTCCGCTGGCGATCACCATGTCTATATATGGCTACCATTTCCGTAAAATTGCCCGATCTGTTACCAAATGACTGCGTCTGCTATAATAATCTTATGACGGTCTGCTAAGTTAAACAGACGTGAATTTGATCTTGTAACAGACGGAGGTAAGCAAGTGAATACTGACGCGCATGTACATTTAGTTGGTGAAGGATGGATAGAAGAACGGTTTTTCTTTAATCTGGCTCGGCTGATTTCTGCCGATGCAGGTAAAGTGACGGGTGAGTTTCCAGATCCTTCTTCGCTGCTGGACACGATTAAAGACGCTCTTTTTGAGACAAGTGGTGAAGCGCTGATCCGTGAAATGGATGCGGCCGATATCAGCAGGTCTTGTCTTTTCACAGTAGATTACGGTCTTCTGACCGGCGAACCAGCGGTCTCCATAGAACAACAGAACAGGCAGATTGCTGATGTTGTCCGCCGTTATC
>SLHU01000130.1 GCA_007135995.1 Clostridiales bacterium
AAGACTCAAAGCTTAAGCGAGGCGTTACATGAAAAAACTTGGCGACATACTGATTGATTCAGATCTCATTACAGATGAGCAGCTTGAAGAGGCCTTATTGGTACAGCAGTCATCCGGTAAAAAACTAGGTGATGTGATTGTCGAAAAAGGCTTTTTGTCTGAAGAAGACATCATGCGCGCCCTTGAGTATCAGACTAGAATTCCCTATGTGGTGCTTTCTGAAATTCAGATAGACGCCAAAGCCCCCGGCCTGATCAATGAAGACACAGCCAAAAAGTTCACTGCGATTCCCATTGGTTTTGAAGCGGATCAGCTGATCGTTGTCATGCACGACCCGCTCGATTTTATTATTATCGACGAACTTCGTTATATGACGGGCAAAGATATTGTCCCGAAAATGAGTACCCGGAAGCAAATTCAGTCCGCGATTGAAGCCAACTACGGCAAGGAAAACGCGCAGCGGGCCGCTAAAGAGCTGGAACAAGCCATCGACCTCGACGAAATGGTCCGCATTACCGAGCAGATCACCGATGAAGTCGCGAATGCGCCGGTTGTTAAATTGGTTAACTCAATCATTGAGCATGCGATCCGCAATAATGCCAGTGATGTTCACATTGAACCGATGGAAAATAATATGCGGGTTCGCCTGCGTATGGACGGCGTGCTGCAGGAAGTCATGCAGGCGCCGAAGCAGGCCCATGCGGCGGTGATCACCCGCATTAAGATTATCGGCGGCATGGATATCGCTGAAAAGCGCATTCCGCAGGATGGCCGCGTGGAAACGGTGATCGCCGGCCGTTCGGTCGACCTTCGACTTTCAATTCTGCCGACTGTTCACGGCGAAAAAGTGGTTGTCCGTATCCTGGGCCAGAACGATATGATCCTCTCACGCGAGATGCTCGGCCTTTCAGAAGATAATTCAAAAATGTTCGACAGAATCGTTAAGTCGCCGCATGGCATTATCCTGGTGTCAGGACCAACTGGTTCCGGTAAAACCACCACACTGTATGCCGTGCTCAAAGAACTCAACCAGCCGACCACCAACATTGTGACGGTAGAAGATCCGGTTGA
The DNA here is from genome assembly GCA_007135995.1 of Clostridiales bacterium. Lineage (GTDB taxonomy): Bacteria > Bacillota > Clostridia > Saccharofermentanales > UBA5734 > SLHU01. The sequence goes on from SLHU01000130.1 coordinate 1,072, forward strand.
GTACCGTATGGAAGGCATTAATCAGGTACAGGTCAATGTCAGGGCCGGCATGAACTTTGCCAGCGGCCTTCGCTCCATCCTGCGCCAGGACCCGGATATCATCCTCATCGGTGAGATCCGCGACAGCGAGACCGCCGAGATTGCCATCCGTGCCTCCATCACCGGCCATCTGGTGCTCAGTACGATCCATACCAATGACGCCGCTTCAACGGTGACCCGCCTGGTGGATATGGGCATCGACCCCTACCTGGTGTCATCTTCGGTTGTCGGCATTATCTCACAGCGTCTGGTGCGTAAAATCTGCCCGCGCTGCAAGGAAACGTATAAACCTTCCCATTCAGAAGCGATGCAGCTGAAACTGCGGGAGCCCAAACCCTTATTTCGGGGAGCCGGCTGCAACGAATGCAATTTCAGCGGCTATAAAGGACGAACAGCGATACATGAAATCCTGGTTGTGAGCAAAGAAATCCGCGAACTGGTCGACAGACGTGCTTCTGATGACCAGATCCGGACCATGGCAATCCGTCAGGGCACCACCACACTCATGAATACCTGTATCAAGCTGGTGCTGGACGGTGTCACAACAACTCAGGAAATGCTTAAAGTCACCTATACGGTCGACGAAGCAAAGTAAAAAGGACGTGGTAATGTATGGATTCATCAATTAAATTCGACATGAACATGAACATGGACGGCTATGCGGTGATTGGCGACAACACTTTAAACGAACTGCTGGTGGAAGCGCTGGAAAGCAAAGCGTCTGACGTGCACTTTACAGTTGCGCTGCCGCCGATGATGCGTGTCAACGGCCAGCTGGTGCCGATGCGCGACTACATGCTGCAGCCCGAACATACAGAAAAACTTTGTATGCAGATGCTCAGCGAAAAGCAAAGAGACGAAATGATGGCGAAAGGTGAATATGACTTTTCCTACGCCATCCCCAATGTCAGTCGTTTTCGTGTTAATGTTTACCGGCAGCGGCGAAGCTATGGCGCGGCGATTCGTATTATTATGACCACAATCCCAACCATCGCCAGCCTGCGGATGCCCAAAATCCTCGAAACCCTGGCGATGAGACCCCGCGGTCTCATCCTGGTCACCGGCCCGACCGGTTCTGGTAAATCAACCACCCTGGCCGCCATGATGGACCATATCAACACAAATAAAAGCAGCCATATTCTGACGCTGGAAGACCCGATTGAATACCTCCACAGGCACAAAAAAAGCATGGTCAACCAGCGCGAAATAGGTGACGACAGTATGTCTTTTGCCAACGGCCTTCGCGCTGCCCTGCGCGAAGACCCCGATGTCATTCTGGTGGGTGAGATGCGTGACCTCGAGACCATCAGCATTGCCATCGCGGCAGCTGAAACCGGCCATCTGGTGATGTCTACCTTGCATACCACCAGCGCCGCCCAGACCATAGACCGTATCATAGACGTTTTCCCGCCGTATCAGCAAACGCAAATCCGGGTGCAGCTGGCCAGTGTTATTCAGGGCATTATCGCCCAGCAGCTGCTGGTCACAGCCGACAACAAAGGCCGCGTTGCCGCCCTTGAAATACTCCTGGGGACTGATGCGGTCAAAAACACCATCCGTGAAGGCAAAGTGCATCAGATTCAAAGCTATATCCAGACCGGCCTGAAGCAAGGCATGCTCTCAATGGACTACTCACTGGCCCAGCTGGTGAAGCAGGCACGGATCAGCAGCGATACCGCGTACAGCTACTGTCAGGACGCCGAGACCCTGCAGCGTTATTTGATCAGCGATGCAGCGATGTTTTAAGTTAATCTAAGTTAGTTTTTAGTTTGATAAACAAGAAGACAACAAGCAGGCCAACAGAAGGCTTGCAGCCTGGCGAAGAACAAGAAGGAGGGAGAACATGCCCCAATTTACCTATACGGCCATGAACGCGGCCGGCAAGCGTCTCAGCGGCAGTCAGGAAGCTGGCAACCGCACACAGCTGATCAGCAAGCTCAAGGATGAGGGCTTGTTTGTGCTGACGGCTGAGGATAAGTCGGACGCGGTGCAGCGCAAAGATGTCGGCGCGGCAAGAAAGATAAAAATTAAACCGCTGGCGACTTTCTGCCGCCAGTTCGCAACGCTGATCAACTCCGGCATCACAGCTATTAAAGCGCTGGATATATTGTATCAGCAGTCAGAAGATAAACTGCTTCGCGAATCGATTGGCAAAGTGTATGAAGCGGTCCAGA
>SLHU01000370.1 GCA_007135995.1 Clostridiales bacterium
GCCTGATATTCGGGATATAGGTTTTCACATATAAACAATTGTATTTTTTTCATTAATCGCACCTGACTGCTTTATTTATTTTGCCTTTATGGGATATGTCCCATAAGTTTTTACCGTTTCAGCGATCTCAAGCAAGACGTCTTCCGGCACCTGCCAGGGTATTTCGCCGTGATTATCGGATAATATCAACCCGCCGCCCGAAGCCGCCTTGGTGATCAGCGATTGAACGGCTGTCCGGGTTTGCTTCGCGTCCCAGCCGGCCATTTCAATGCCGCTGAGATTCCCAAGCAGGCAGATTTTGCCTTTGGCCGCTTGCTTGACCGCTTCAATATTGTCCTGCGCGCTGAATCCGAGGACGGCCGAACCGGTTGAAGCGATGTCATCAACGACCGGCAGGCTGATCCCGGACGCCAGATGCGTCGCTACCGCGCCTTTAATCCGGCCGATTGTCCGGCAGGCGGTTTTATAGCCGGTTTCAAGATATGTCTTTTTTTCAATCATTGCCGGCGAGGCGAGGGGGTCAAAATAACAGATAGCGGTCGCGCCTGCCTGCAGCTGCGCGTTCGCCCAGGCGACGCAAAATTCTTCATTCAGCTGCATCAGCTGGCTGAACGCTTCTTTTCTAGAGTAAATGAGCTCAAGATACTTTTCAAAACCCAGCTGCATCACCGGCAGTGAAAACGGCGACATCACCACACCGATAATCGGTATCTCATCTGCTGCTGACTGCTTGATCAGCCGGGTTGTTTCCAGAATCCTGGCTAAGGGCTTTGACTGGATGATATCGGGAATTTCGATGGTCTTAATCTGCTCAAAATTTTTAATAAATGGCTCACCGGCATTCGGCGGCCCGTCTTCTGTGAACAGCACTTCACCGCCAAAGGCCTCTACTTCAACCGGCGCATAGGCGAATGTGTAAAAGCAGTCGCTGCTGTATTTCTCACGCATCCGCAGCTGCGTCTCCGCGACAATCTCCGGCCTGGAAAAATAATCTTTGACCGGCAGACCCGCTTCTTTCGCGCCGTAATAAGACAGCAGATGAAAAACAGGCACCTGGTCTGGCTCGTTGTGGCCGATGGCGGTCATGGCTCTTTGCATAGCATTCATACGGACTGTCCTCCTCCGGTCAGATTGTCAATAATTTTCAGGACATCTGACCCGTTTTTACCGGCTGCGTCAGCACCGACTTTTTGCCATAAGGACGGGTCGAGCCGAAACGGCGCGCCGCCAACAATGATTTTCGCCTTAGAGCCCTGCTCGCGAAGCAGATCCACCACTTTCCGAACCTGCAGGGCCGAGGGCAGCATGAGTACAGAAATCAGAAGGATATCTATTTTTTCGGCAATCGTTTTTTCAGCGATTTCTTCCGGGCTTAACCCGTAGCCCATATCAAGCAAGTCATAACCGCCGGCCCGCAAAACAGACGTGACAATACGCTTGCCCAGAGCATGATAATCCTGCAGCACAGCGATCGCCATTTTCGGCGTTGTTTTATAGTCCGTCTTTTTGCCGGCCATATATTGCTCAATCAGTTCTTCACAAATGACGCCGCTCATATACACCTGTGACAAGGACAAAATGCCGTTTTCCCAGTCAGCACCGATATTTTCCAGCGCTTTCATGGTCATTTCCTCCAAAGCCGCAAGACTTTCATGTTCCTGGCAGCAGCTTTCAAAGAGCCTGGCCGCGCCAATGCGGTCCATTTGCAGCAATGCAGTCTGAAACGCTTCGACTGGAATGATCCCCTGTTCCATCATCAAATTCCCCCTGTTTTCAAGTTTATATCACATATTGCTTATGACGCGCTTTGACACGCATCGCTGCCTGTTTTAAGATATCTTCGGCAGGACCTGTTTAATAAAGACATCAACTAAGCTCGGGTCGAACTGTTTTTCCTTATTCTCAACTAATATTTCGGCGGCACGTGCCGGACTTTGCGCTTTCCTATAGGGCCGGTCATCGGTCACCGCAGCGTATGCGTCTGCGATTGTGATGACTCTGTCCAGATAAGGGATCTCCAGCCCTTTCAGCCGCTGCGGATAGCCGCTGCCGTCATAGTGCTCATGATGATGCAGCACGATTTCTGCCACATCTGAAAAATCGGCCAGATTTTTCAAAATTCGATAACCCGCTTCAGCATGCCGCTTAATCTCTTTGAACTCAGCAGCGGTGAGGATGGCTTTTTTTTGCAGCAGCGTCTCGTCGATGGTGATTTTGCCGATATCATGGTACAGCGATGCGATATCAAGCAGCTGCATCAAACGTTGATCAAGATTCAGAGCCTTGCCAAACAGCAGGCACAGCTCGTTCACACTTGCAACATGCTTTTTTTCTGTCGGATGCTTATCATGAAGCTTTTGCATAATCGCTTCAATGCTGTCTCTTCTTTTGATTCTGGAGCTAATCAGCTTATCTTTATACATCTTTTTTTCTGCCTCGGCAAACGCCTCAGTAAAGCTTTGTTTGCTGTCGATCATCGCATAGCCAAACGAGGCAGAGGACGAGATGGGCTCAGACAGCGCTTCACGAATATGTTTAGCCAGCCGGATAATAATGCTTTTCAGGGCCTGTTCTTCTGTCAGCGGAAATAAAACTAAAAACTCATCGCCGCCCCACCGGGCGATCAGCTCGTCGCTGCGCGCGTTTTCTGCCAGGCAATCAGCTATTTTTTTCAGCATTTCATCGCCGGTTTTATGCCCGAACGCGTCGTTGACCAGTTTAAACCCGTTTACATCCAGCAGCAGCAGGCCCATCGGGTAGTTTCGCTGTGCACTTAAACGCTTAATTTCTTCTTCGAGAAAATGCCGGTTATAAAGCCCGGTCAGCTGATCGTGGTAGCTAAGATAGGTAATTTTTTCCTGCTGCTCTTTTTGCAGGGTAATGTCAATGACTGCGGTACGGATGCGGGCATTGCTTTCCGGATTACTATGAAGCGCGACATATCGATTGTCTCTGCAGACCAGTTTGAGTTCACAGCTTAGGTGTGCGACTTCTTTTTTCATTTTTTTCATGAAGAAATAAAGGTCATCCTGGCTGTCCGGATGGATCCACTCGCGAATATTGAAGGCGTGGATCAGTTCGGCATCGCAGTCCAGGATTTGATCAATCCTGCGGTTGATCTGAATCACTTTTCCGTCATAGTCATGAATCACATAACCCACTGGCGCGTTATCAAAAAGCGCTTTATATTTTTCCTGCGATTGCTTCAGCTCCTGCTGTGTCCGCTTGAGCTCTTCATTCTGGTACTGCAGCTCAATATGATACGTGCTGATCTCTTCGATCA